>NZ_QGTV01000031.1:0-31795 GCF_003182335.1 Chryseobacterium sp. AG844
TAAACGTTTATCGGCTAATTCCCTGAAATTTCTTGTCATAATACTAAATAACAATAAATGTATAAAACTAGGAATAATTGTGTCCACACGATAGTTCTCTGAAGGGGTGGATTTTTGCAAAGCAAAAAGACGGGGTAGTTTAAACATCATCTTAAGAACCTTATGAATAACAATTTTTTAACAGAAACAGTAAAAATGGTAGGCAGAATTTTCAATTTTTTATTGCAAATTTGTTTATCACTTTATATTAATCATTAAAATAAAGATTTATGCAAAAGAAAACCTATACAGGACAGCCTGTGGTAACATTAAATAACGGAGTGGATATTCCGGCCTTAGGATTTGGAGTATGGCAGATGGAAGATCTGAAAGAATGTGAAAATGCAGTAATCAAAGCTATTCAGACAGGATATAGAATGATCGATACGGCTGCTATTTATCAGAATGAAACTGCAGTAGGTACGGCCGTAAAAAATAGTGGTGTCAACAGAGACGAACTGTTTATCACCTCCAAAGTATGGGTTCAGGATCATGGATATGAAAAAGCAAAAAGAGCTTTTCAGAGAACATTGGACAGATTACAGATGGATTATCTTGATATGTATCTTATTCACTGGCCGTATGGGGACTTTCTGGGAACATGGAAAGCTTTGGAAGAGCTTTATCAGGAGGGGAAGATCAAAGCAATTGGAGTATGCAATTTTACCGTCGAAAAACTTGAAGAATTAAAAGCAAATTCAACTGTTTTACCGGTTATCAATCAGATTGAGCTACATCCTGTATTTCAGCAGAAAGAACTGCAGGTGTATGACAGAGAAAATAATATCATAACACAGCCATGGAGCCCGTTAGGCAACGGTAACGCTAATCTTTTAAGCAATCCTGACCTGAAAGCTATTGCCGAAAAATATGGTAAAACAGTAGCTCAGGTAATCTTGAGATGGCACCTTCAGGAAGGTTTCGTTGTAATTCCAAAATCGGTGACACCGTCAAGAATTGAAGAAAACTTTAACGTATTTGATTTTGAGCTGACAGAAGATGAAATGAATGTTGTCCGGTCTTTAGATACTGGAAAAAGATTGTTCTTTGATCCTAAAGATCCTGAATGGGAGCAAAAAATGCTAAATTCTGTAGCAGATATTTAATAAAAATAAAGAATCAAAATATTCCCGCAGTTTTCACTAGTTCAGATTACGATCTGTGACATCCGTGTGATCTGTGGGAATTGTATTTTCATTCAGGGTGAAGAATATCATATCCTGTTGAAAATGAGGTGCTCTTATTTTTTGTACTTTTTAATTAAAATATTTTTTTATGTTCTGGCCCGATACAATCAGTAAAAAACTAGGAATACAATATCCTCTTATTCAGGCTCCGATGTTTGGGGTAAGTACTACACAAATGGCTGTTGCCGCTGCAAAAGCAGGCTGTCTGGGATCACTGGCACTGGCCGATCTTTCTGCAGACCAGTCTGTGGAATTGATCAGGGAAACAAGAAAACTGACTGATAAGCCGTTTGCTGTCAATATATTTGTCCATCATATTCCTGAAGTGACGGATGTTTTAAAAGAAAAGTATCGTAAAACCAAACAATTTATTGAGCAGCTGGCCAAAGACAATAGTATTGAAGTACACCTTCCTGATCTTGAAGAAATCAGTGTCAACGGTTATCGTGAACAGGTGGATGCTATCATAGAAGAAAATTGTAAAATATTAAGTTTTACTTTTGGAAATCTGGATGATCAGAGTATTCAGAAATTAAAGGAAAATGGTGTTACCCTTATCGGAACCTGTACTTCTGTGAAGGAATCTTTGTTGCTTGAAAAATCCGGTATTGATATTATTTGTGTTCAGGGAATAGAAGCTGGTGGCCACAGAGGTAGTTTTGAAGCTGAAAATATTCCCCAGATCGGAGGATTATCTTTACTATCACAGATCTACGATCATGTAAATGTTCCTTTGATTTATGCAGGAGGAATTTATGGAGCTAAAACATTACAAGCCGTTAAAGACTTAGGTGCCCAGGGTTTTCAGGTGGGCAATCTTTTGCTGGCTTCTCAGGAAAGCGCTTTATTGCCTTTTGAAAAAGAAAGATTGAAAAGGGTAAGAGAAGAAGAAATTGTTCTCACGAAGAGCTTTTCCGGGCGGTATGCAAGAGGAGTGAAAAACAAATTTATAGAAACGGTTGAAAATTCAGAATATATTTTACCATATCCTTATCAGAACAAACTGACCAATGCCTTACGAAAAGCAGCTAAAGCTCTGCAAAATCCAGAGTTTACAGGAATCTGGGTGGGACAGTCCATTCACCGGTACAGCGAACGGTCTACAGAGGAAATTTTAAGAAATTTAATCTGCCAGTGTGAAAAAGATAAGTAAGACATTAATAAAAAAGCTTCAGAAATATAATCTGAAGCTTTTTATTTATTTTGTTAGATCGAGGCCTCCAAAATTTCCGGAACTCATCATAAGATAGACACCATCTGTTTTATCCAATGTATTCCAGTAGGCGTGTAGATCTTCAGCATTCGTGAAAACCTTTAGTTTTTCATTCTTGAATTTTTCTTTAATAAATTCAGGAGAGATAGGTTCCATTCTCTTGATCTTCAAGGCATCTTCAGAGTAGAAAACTACAGCTTCCTCCAGGCCATCCATTGCATGATCATATTGCTCAAGGAAAGCCGGATTCAGACTTGAATACGTATGAAGTTCCAGGAATCCGTATTTCTTATTATTTTTAAATTGCTCTGCAAAGGCTTTTACTGCAGCCTTTACCTTACTTGGTGCATGGGCAAAATCTTTGTAAAGGATTCCCTTATCTTCTCTTTCCACTTTTTCAAGACGTTTGGATGCTCCTTTGAAACTCATGATTGCCTCATAGAAATCTTCATCCATAATTCCCAACTGCTGGCAGATATGTCTTGCTCCTTCAAGGTTCAGCAGGTTGTGTGCTCCAAAAACAGAAAGAGGAACATCTCCCATTTCCGTTTTTAAATATACTTTACCATTATTGATTTCGTATTCAGGAGTTTTGTAAGGGATTTTTCTGAAATAATTTTCAGCATTTTCCACTACTTTCACTACTTCCGGATCTTCTTCATTATACACAAGAACTCCGCCTGCCGTAATGCTTGCTACAAACTTTCTGAACTGCTCGATATAATCATCAAATGTTTTGAATACATTGATATGATCCCATGCAATGCCGCTTATTAAAGCGATATTCGGCTGATACAGTAAAAATTTCGAACGAAGATCAATAGGAGAGGAAAGATATTCGTCACCTTCCAGTACCATGAAATCATTATCCTGAGTCAGTTTTACCATACAGTCGAAACCTTCAAGCTGTGCACCTACCATGAAGTCCACATCTTTCTGATGGAAATTCAAAACGTGGAGAATCATTGACGTAATGGTTGTTTTACCATGTGATCCTGCAATAACAACTCTTGTCTTGTTTTTAGACTGTTCGTACAGGAATTCAGGATAAGAATATATTTTCAGACCCAGTTCTTTTGCTCTTGCCAGCTCAGGATTATCCTGGTGGGCATGCATCCCGAGAATAACAGCATCAATATCCGGAGTAATCTTTTCCGGGAACCAGCCCATTTCCTGAGGCAGAATTCCTTTCTTTTCCAACCGGGTCTTTGAAGGCTCAAAAATAGCATCATCAGAACCTGTTACCTGATATCCTTTGTCTTTTAATGCGATGGCGAGATTATGCATGGCGCTTCCGCCAATGGCAATGAAGTGGGTTTTCAATTGTATTTACTGTTTTTTAACATTAATATTAATGATGTGCTGGAAAGCTTCAAGAATATTGTTCCAGTTGGTCTGATAATTCGGAATGATCATACTAGCATCCGATTTACTGCCTTCATTGGGACCTTTCTTGACATTGATGGACGTTGAAATATTGTCGTACAATTTTTTACGGTCTTCCTGTATTCTTCTGAAATTATTCTGAGAAAGAACCTGATCCAGTTTCTTTAAATCTTCATCTGAAATTTTAAAATCCTGTTTATATTTTTTTCCCTGGCCTTCAAAAGAGTAGTGTACATTATTCCCTTTGATCAGAAGATTTTCATATACAGGAGCAAAGCCTCCGCTTTTCGAATAACTGATATCAAAATCCGAATATACTTTCTGGCTGTTGCATGAAACTAATACTATGATTGCGAATAATATTCCAAGTATTTTTTTCATAATTTTTCTATTTACTTTAATTATTTGAGTCCTTTTGTTCTAATTTTTTAGCTTTAAGTTCTTCATCATAACTGTGTAATAGATTGAAATCTTCTGTCTGCTCTATGGCAGTCATAATTTTCAATAAAATTTCCGGTGCTTTTTCATTATCATAATCAATATCCAAAGGAGCTTTGAATTCCATCGTAGGTTTTACACCGGTTACCTTTACGCGGAGTCCTTTTTTATCAAAAGCTCTTCTGAATCCGTTTATTTTGATTGGAATTACAATAGGACGCTGGTTTTTTACCAGTTTGGCAGTTCCTCTTCGTCCCTGTGCAAAAGCCGATGTAGTTCCTTGAGGGAAAGTAGCTACCCAGCCATTGTCCAATGCTTTCATAATATTATCTACCTCGCTCATGTCTACCATTCTGTTGACATTCTTCCCTTCAGATCTCCATGTTCTTTTTACCGTTACAGCTCCTGCAATTTTGAAAATTTTAGGAAGAATACCTTTGTTCATGGTTTCCTCTGCTGCCACATAGTAAAAATCAATCTTCGGATTCAAAAGATAGATCGGGTTTTTTATTGTATTGAGATATCCGTTGTTCACAGCACAAAAGGCATGGTACATGGCCGCCACATCTGCAAAATAGGTCTGATGGTTGGATACAAACAGTACGTTAGAGTCCGGAAGATCCACAAGGTGTTCTGTACCGGTTATTTTTAACTTATTAAAGCCATTGAATCTTCTGTAAGAAACAATTCCTAAAATAAAAATAATAAACCTTTTCAAAAAATAAGGAGTTCCGAATGCATCGGTGAAAATATTTTTCTTCGCCATCTCTCAATTAAACACGGTAGTGCAAAGTTACATTTTTTTCAGCAACTGACTGAATTCACTTAATATCATCGCTGTAGCTCCCCAGATAATGTATCCGTTGAAATTAATCACGGGCACTTCATGTCCGCCTGCACTCGGCAGAGCCATGATTTCCGGGGTGTCCGACAGGTTTAAAAAGGAAGTGATCGGAAATTCTATGGTTTCCACAGCTTCCGTCTGTTGAAGAACGAAAGCAGGATTCTTTATTGTATAAGAAATATAGGGATAGACATAAAAATTGCTTGGCGGAATATAAATCGGAGACATTTCTCTGATGATTCTTACATAATGTTTATCTATTCCGATTTCTTCGGAGGTTTCCCGAACTGCCGTTTCAGCAAAATCCCTGTCCATTTCCTCACGCTTTCCTCCGGGCAGAGATATCTGTCCGCTGTGTCTGTCGTGTTCATTAATCGTCCTTTGGATCAATGGAAAATACCACTCGTTGTCTTTCAGATATAAAACAATATTAACCGCCGCAAATTTGGGATTCTTTGACAATACTTCATCATACGTAAAAACGGGGCGGTAGGGAGGTGAAAATACTCCATGGGCGTGCTCACCGGGAAGTTCCACGCTTTTTATTTTTCTCAATAAATCTTTTCCAAAATTTTCCATAGCTCAAATTTAGCAATATATCTCGAAGAAATAAATGCCTTAACATTAATTAACCTGTGAAATATCAGGATTTAAAGCTTTAAACCCTTAATCTGACAGGGTAATTATTTAACTGAAATAACAGGGAGATGTTGTACCGGAAAATTGACGGAATTGGCAATGAAACAATATTCACTGGCTTTATGATGAAGCTGTTCTGCTTTTTCTTTCATGGATTCTGCTGCAACAGTTACTGTTGGGTGTAGAGTTACTTCTGTAAAATGACCGCTTCCACTGGCTGTTTCTACCATGGTACCTGTCGCTTCATCAGTATAATTTGTAACAATAATGCCCGCTTCAGAACAGAAATGAAGGTACCAAAGCATGTGACAGGAAGAAAGTGAAGATAAAAACATTTCTTCAGGATTATATTTCGTCCGGTCGCCACGGAATGCCGGATCAGATGATCCTTCAATCACAACTTTATTCTCCGCTGAAATGGTATGGCTTCTTCCGTAATCTCTGTAACCGCTGGTTCCTGTTCCCTGGTTTCCCGTCCACTGGATGGTCATTTTGTAATGGTGGTTTTTCATATTTTAAAGATAAAAGATAAAAGATCTTGCTGTTAAAATTCAATAGGGGTGGGCTTTAGCCCGCCTACATAAACAAAAAACATCTATTGGCTTTAGCCGAAACTTATAGCAAGAAAGGTAATAAAAAAACCTCCAGAAAACTGAAGGTTTTAAATTTTTTAATTAGAGAATTCTATCAATTCTTCTTTTTTGGCATTGTAGATTTTGTATTCTAAATATTTAAAAGAATCCCTTGGAACAATGGTTACCCACTTTTTGTATTTGATAAACCATTTCATCTGGATACTTTTAATGCCTTTTGTAAGGTAGGCTTCCACAAATGGGTGTACGTGCAGGTAGATTTTTCCTTTTTCTTTCTGCAGGATATTTCTTAAGGTTTCACCCATTCTTTCCACGATAACAATAGGAGCTACAATTTCTCCGTCTTTGTTCGGGTTTTCTTCTTTGGTGTCGATCTGTTTTTCCGGACGGTTTCTCTGTCTGGTGATCTGGATCAGACCAAATTTACTTGGAGGAAGGATTTTGTGGCGTGCTTTGTCGCGCTTCATTTCCTCTTTAAGATGCTCGTAAAGATCTCTTCTGTGATCAGAATTCGGCATATCTATGAAATCGATAACGATGATCCCTCCCATATCGCGGAGGCGAAGTTGTCTTGCGATTTCTGTAGCAGCCATTTTGTTCACTTTCAGTGCATGCTCTTTGTTGACAGCTGCTCCGGTTGTAATATTGTTTCCGGAGTTGACGTCCACTACGTGAAGTGCTTCTGTGTGCTCAATAACAAGATAGGCTCCTTTGGAACTCGGAATGTTGACGTGTTTTCCGAAGCTCTGTTTAAGCTGTTTTTCAACATTGTAATATTCCAGAAGTGGAATATGGGAATCATAAAACTGGACAATATTTTTCTTTTCAGGAGCAATTACTTCAATGTAATTTTTCATTTCGTTCACCATTTGCTCATCATCGCAAATGATATTGACGAAGTCCTGATTAAAATTGTCTCTTAAAATAGCTGAAGCTTTGTCTTCTTCGCTTAAAACTTTAGACGGAACTTTATTTCTCTGGATGTTTTTGAAAGTACTTTCCCATTTCTGAACCAGCTGGTTCATGTCATTATGCAGGTCGGCTACTTTTTTTCCTTCTGCCACCGTTCTTATGATCACTCCGAATCCTTCAGGCTTAATGCTGTCGATAAGGGTTCTCAGTCTTTCTTTTTCCTCAGAACTTCTGATTTTTTTGGAAATAGAAACTTTATTGTCAAAAGGAATTAAAACCAGGAAACGTCCTGTTAATGAAATCTGGGTAGAAATTCTTGGACCTTTGGTAGAGATAGGTTCTTTGGTAATTTGTAACAGAACAAGATCGTCCTTGGCAATTACTTTGTCTACCGTTCCGTTTTTGTCTATTTCGGGTTGTATCTCGAAATTTTTTAAGCTCGAAGTGCTTTGTTTTTTAGAAATAGTATCTTTTAAAAACTTTCTGTACGTAAGATACTGAGGTCCCAGATCCTGGTAATGCAGAAATGCATCTTTGTCATATCCGATATTGACGAATGCTGCATTCAAGTTTGGGGCAAGTTTTTTTACTTTTCCTATAAACAGATCTCCAACTATAAAATCGCTTTTGTCTTCTTGCTCATGAAGTTCACATAGTCTTCCGTCTTCCAGCAGCGCAATCTTTGTAAGATCATCTTCATGCGAAACTATTAGTTCTTTCTTCATTTTTTAATAAGATAAAATTGTTAAGATTATAGGAAGTGGATGTTTTTTATCGATTAATTCATCTATTAAATATAAGGATTTTGAATGAAAACCATTATATTTTTATTAAAATAATATTTGAAACCCTCCGTTTTCCGCGGAATCTTATAGTTGCAAACAAAAATATAGTTAGTGAACTTTAAAAATTTAAATCCACCAACTATATTATTATATTGTAAATCTCGAGAAAAAGAGATTATTTTTTCTTATGTCTGTTTGCTCTTCTTCTTTTCTTTCTTTTGTGAGTCGCAACCTTGTGTCTTTTTCTTTTCTTTCCGCTTGGCATAATTTTAATTTTTTAGTAACTAGTTAATATTCAGTTAATGTTCTTATTTTACTGCAACTTTAGTTTTTACTTTCTCAACAAAAGATTTTGAAGGTTTGAAAGCAGGAATGTTATGAGCAGGAATCTCAATTGCAGTGTTTTTAGAAATATTTCTTCCTGTTTTAGCAGCTCTTGTTTTAATGATAAAAGATCCAAAACCTCTTAGATAAACGTTATCCCCATTATACATAGAAGTTCTGATCTCCTGCATAAAAGCTTCTACAACTTTCTGTGTTTCATTCTTTTCTGTTCCCAACTTATTTGAGATGGTGTTTACCAATTCTGCCTTTGTCATTTCCTTATTTTAATTTTAAATTTTAGGTGTGCAAATTTAGTTAAAAAAATTGAATACTAGCAAATTAGTGGCAAAATATTTTTATTCAAAGAGTTGGACTTTTTATGTATACACTATATTAAGGCAGGATGGTGATAATTTAACAATAAAATAATGTAACCGGATAAAGGTACAAAAAATTGATGAACAAAATTTAATAAATGCTGGTTATAACAGGTCTGGCAGCACTTTATGGTCTTTAGCATACTATTTTTGAGATCCGTTATCTGCCCTTAACCATCCGCCCGAAATTGAATTTTTCAATTGAAATCAGATTTTTTTATAAACTGGAATTATAATATCCGTTTTCTACGCAGAAGCGGATAAGATGAAGTTTGGTTTTCAACCCCAGCTTTTCTGTAAGTCTGTTGATATAGGTATCAATTGTTCTGGTACTGAGATTGAGTTTTTCTGCAATTTCTTTATTGCTGAATCCTTCATAGCAGAACCTCATGAGCTGTATTTCAGATGGGGAAAGTTCTTCCTGTCCTTTTTTCTGCCTGTCCATATATTCCTGTACGGCAAGCGGCTGCTGTTCCCATTCTTTGGAATAAGCCTGATAGTCGAAGTCGTCAGACGCAATACTTCCTTTAATAATATCCTTTATAATGGTGCTTTTTTTCTGACAGTAATAGATATTGGGAATCTTTGAAAGGATTTCCGCCATATCTTCTTGATAAGTGCCGGAATACGTAATAATAGGGGTTTCAGTATTGTTTTTTCTGATGTACTTAATAGCTTCAATTCCACTTAATACCGGCATGAACAGCTCAATAATGAACACATCTTCCTGTCTTCTGTAGATTCTGTTTACCAGCTCATGCCCATTGTTACAATCATTCAGAAGCATATAGAAAGGATTTTCCATAAGTGTTTTGATCATTATTTTTTTAAAATAAAAATCACTGTCAGCAATGGAAAAACGTACGGTATTAGATAATATTTTACTCATTCTTAATATCGATTTGGCGAATGATATTTAAAATTCAGAGGTCTAATTTATGAAAAACTTATCAAAGTGAAAATTAATATTAATTTAATCAGGGTTTTCACGAAACAGGGTTGGGGAAATTACGTATTGTGCATAAAATTTTTTTTTTATATTTTCACAGGCCAAACAAATCGCAAATTATGTCTTCTAACAGGGAAAAAAAATTAAACAAATCTGACGTCAGAACGGGCATTTGGAAGTTTATTCTGTCATTTGTCGTTTTGTCGGTTGTATCTTTTGCTTGCTTATTTCTCTTCTTTAAGAGTTATGATATACAGCGGGAAGGAATCAGCCGTGAAGCTGAAGCGTATAAAGAACTGATGCTTCGAAGTGACGTGCTTAAGGATCACATTGATGATATTTACGACAAAATGAACCAGCTTAGCATCAATAAGGTGGAGAATGAGGTATTTCTGAGAACCAGTATTATGGATAATGTGAGAGATGCCAAAAATATTATGGGTAAAGACAGTGTGCAGAGCTTTAAACATTATGCCGTACTGATGAAGCAGATTGTACCGATGATGAATTTAAAAGCAAAGATCATCGAAGTAGAGTATCAGAAAAAGACCGTTTTACGGGATCTTGATGAATGCATGGGCAAGATTAAAGTAACCAACAACGAACTTCGGAAAGACCCTACGAGAAATTTCACAGGAAGTAGAAGGAGAAGATAAAAAGAAAAGATATGCAAGGACAAATCACATTATCGAAAAAAGAAAGGCATTATCAGTTTTTTTATTTAATACTGATGCTGGTGACTGCCATGTTATTTTTAGGAGTGATCTTTCTGAAAGGATTTGAATCCCCTTTTTCTGATGAAGATGTAAGAGGTATTCAGAATCTTGAGCAGAAAGCCGAATTTGAACAACACCAGAAAGTTGTTCTTCCCATCATGGACAGTACCTACACCATGATCACCAAGCTTACTGATGACGGACCACAGCCTTTTATCGAAAATAATATCCAGCTGGGTGTAAACGACCTTAACAGCTATTTCAACAGTACTGATGTTGTGGATATACGTAAAGATGCCTATCCGCAGATCGCGAAATTCTATAAAATGTATTTTGATGACAAAAAAGTCATTTCAACAACCTCTGAAGACATTAAAATTTTCCAGAAACAGGTGGATGAATGCAGAATCGGATTTAAAGATAAGCAGAATAAGCTTTATCAGCGCGAGCAGGATCTGAAAGCAAGAATGCAGTAAGCAAATAAATACTAGGAACATACATAAAACACATCACAATTACTAACTATGAATTATTTTCAAAAGAACAAGAAAAACATTATTATCGGTGTTATTGCAACTTTGCTGATCGCAGCATTGGTTGCTCTGTGGCTGCAGAAAAAGGTAATACATTCAGCAGATGATATTGTTGGGGTGGTTTATCCGTCTTCACTGGCGGTAGGAGACACGCTTTTATTCGAAGATAAAACCCAGTTTGCCAAAACCAAAAGATGGAATTTCGGAGATGGGACAACTTCAGATAAAAACAGTGGTATTCACTTCTATAATAAACCGGGATATTATCAGGTGATTTTGATCGTCGACAACAAGTACACGAAATCTTTCCCTGTAATGGTAAGCGCAAGAAGCGTTCAGAAACCAAAAGATACTGCAACGGCAAAAACAACTATCGAAGCCGTAAGTCAGGCAATGCAAAATGAAAATGTGACCTTCCGTGCTATTTCTGATGCAAAACAGTTTGCATGGAAATTCGGTGAGTCCGGAAATACAGATGCTAAGGACAAATTTACCATCTATTCCTATAAAAAACCTGGAGAGTATCTGGTGACTCTTTACACAGAACAAAGCCAGGATCCTATTTATCACCGTATTAAAATTCTTCCGGCTTATGATGCTCTTGCTGAAGATGAAGTTTCAGTAGAAGACTCTTATGCCAAAGTAGATAATGATTTTAAATATCACCTGCAGCAGATTGCCAACGGAAACAGTTTCAATATGCACTACAATTACCTGCTGAAAACCTATCTGTGTAACAATGAAAATACAGTGGTAAAAGTAAATGACAGCAAAGTGAATAACTTCTACATGTATTGTGCAGGCCTTCAGTTTGACAAGAATACAGTGATTCAGACGGTAAAAGTAAACCTGGACGACACACAGAACTGTGTAACTAAAGTAGATATTAATCAAAGCAAATAATTTCATCCGGTCTTACGGATGTACCAATCATAAAAAGATTAAATAGGATGAAAAATAAATTTCCTCTAGCAGCATATTATATAGGGTTAACAGTATTATTGACGAGTTGCCAGGTAAAACTGCCGTCAAAGAAAACCCCGGAGCCTTCACAGTATGGGCAGGTGGATGCATCCCCTGTCGTTAACGGATATCCGAAAAAGTCAGTGCCATGGATCGTTATTTCAGACCGGTCAAGAAATACGGCTTATCTGGATAAAGATGATGAGAAGTCTTACAAAGAAGTAAAATTCCTTGAACCTTTAATGGTTTTAAAACATAGAGACGGAATGGTAAAAGTAGCGGAATATGTTCCGGATGCTTTAATGAAGAAAGTTTCGTCAAAATCGATCAAAACATATGGCTGGATTCAGGAGTCTGATCTCCTTCTCTGGAATAACGCTTTAAAAAGTGAAAAGACAGGTTATCCTGTTAGAGTAGCAGTAGTACCTAATAACAGCGAAGTCATCAGAAATGCTGAAAGATACTACAAAAACGACTCTATTATGGTGTTCAACTCACCAAGCCTTATTGAAACAGCCAATGTAAAAATTCCTAACGGACAAATTGTATATGTGTACAAAATGGCCGAAAATAACAAACGTTTTCTGGTAGGTAAAAAACCATCTGTTGATATGGACAGTATCAATAAAGGACTTTACGGCTGGGTAAGCTCCAATGTAATCTCCACCTGGGGAGAACGTTCCGCTATCAGACTTAAAAATACAACAGGAATTACCGATACAACGCTGGGAATTCATGAAGGACATCCGGGTGGATCAGCATCAGATGCGTCCAACAAAACAGCTATTCTTCTTACCGATGTGAATAAGAGAACACAGCTGGAAAATATCTTCCCGGTAAATCTTCCTTTAGAAGAAGCTCCAACACCTGATACCAAGACAAAATATTTCACCAATATTTTAGATTACAGTAAGAATTTCGTATCCAATGTACTGGGTGAACCGATTTATTTCGACCGTTACAGAGAGATCACGGAAAAAGATAAAAACATCAATATTGTCTTTGCATTAGATGTAAGTGCCGGTAATGCGCCTTATGCACCTATTGTAAAATCATTGTTACAGGATCTTCAGCTTAGGTTTGAAAAGCCTTCCTATTTTAGCAATGTTAAATATGGAGCGGTTTTATACAAGAACAATCCTTGCGGAGATAATGTTTCTGTATCCAGCTTAAGCACAGATTACAGTAAGATTTCATCATTTATTGATCAGAAAACGAATGAAATGAACTGTGCCAGCAATAGCGGTTATCAGCCGGTAGGAGAGGCTCTTACGGCAGCAGGAAACCTTCTTTCAAACGTTCCTGATGAAACCAATATCGTTGTTACTGTAGGAACTTCTGCCAACCAAAGCGGAAATATGTACAGTGTAATCAGTTCTCTTACCCAGGCTCAGGCAAGACTGATCATGTTCCAGACCAGTGCAAGATCATCAGATACCTACAATGATTTTGTATTGATGGCGGAAAATGTGGTTACCAATACAGCCAAAAATATTGCTGAACTTAAAAAACAAAAGATCATCAACCAAAATGATGTGCTTACCAAGAATAATTTCAGCCTTGTGGAAGGAGATACAGGATTCTTCTCTTTAGCTTACCCTAAACAGAGTATGTCTCAGGGATTCGTTATTTTCCCTAAGAAAGGAGACATTACGACTCCGGGATTCCTGAAAAAATCTGTTGACAGCCTTATTGCACAGGTTACTCTGGATAATCAGACTATTGATAAATCTCTTAATGAATATTTCCATTCATCCGTAGGAGCAGGTAGAACAGATGTGGATTTAAAATATAAATATCTGTATCCGGGACTTACCAATCCGGTTTCTGCAGGAATTGCCGCACAGCTGATCAACTATGGAAGCCCATTCCTTGTAAAAGGATATATTCCAAAAGATCTGAAAGATTTTACTCCGGCAATAGAAAAGGGAATCCTTATTTCTGAATCGGAATATGATAACTTAAAAGCTTTCTACACGGAAGTATACAGAAATACTCAGGCAGACCGTGCAGATTTTAATCAGGGAAGAGCCATTAAAGAGTATGTTAAATTACTGAAGAAGTACAATCCTACGATAAAATTCTTGGATAAAGGAGCACTTTATGAGCTGCCAATGTCTTATGCAATCGGAATGAGTACCGGATTTGACCTTTCTGAAGAAGAACTGATGGCGAAATACAAGCTGAAAGGCTGGAAAAAATCAAAAGTAGTTCCTGGTGAAACGGTAAAAAATTATTTCCAGCACTATAAGAACTTAGCAGACAGAATGCTTGCCAACAGAAACAACCCGGCTGTAAAAATTCAGCAGAACGGACAGACTTTCTACTGGCTTAATGAGTACTTTACTCCATCCAGAATTCCAACAGAACAACCGGAATACACAAAGCATTAAAAACATTTTTTTATGATATCAAAAGCAGGAGTATATACTTCTGCTTTTTTTGTAGTATAAAGACAGATCAACAAACCTTAATCTTAAATTTTTAAACTTTGAATCCTCATTATTTCTCTTTGATGTGTAAAATTATTTTTTATCTAAAAAAAGAGAAATAATTTAAAACGCTGTATTTATGGTCGTTATCATAAGGTTGATAAATCCAATGTCGTAGAATTACGACAAGAAATCGTAGAACTACTACAAAATCTCAGATTTATAGGGAAAAGTTTTTTTTAGCGGAAAAGAGCCTCTATATTTGCTAACACAATCACCGAATCACAAAATATTACTAACGATTAAATTTACTAATCATGGCCGAAAGAAATTCAAGAGGAATCTTAAAATTCAATAATGGAGAAGGGCAAAAGCTGTTAAAAATGAATTACAGCGTTTCCAGATCTACAGATGTTTCAGGACGTGTAGCATCAGATCCTTCCAACGCATTAATCAAGGTTACAGTAGAAGCTACTGAAAAATCAGATATCCTTGAAAGCTTGCTGAACGGTAAATATAAGCCAACTGTAGGAGAGATTACTTTTAACAAATCTCACGAAGAAGGAACATTGATTACACTGAAATGGCAGAACGGATATGTAATCCAGCATCAGGTAGATTTCGATGCTATCGACAGCAACAGTATGCTGATCAGCTTCGTAGTAAGTGCAGAGACAATCGACTATGGTACTTCTCAATACGCCGGATTATGGCCATCCAGCTAAATACTGACACACATTATCAACATTCATAAGAAGAAAGACTGTCCCTATTTAAGACGGTCTTTTTTTGCCTGAAAGAAAAATTATAACCTGAGAATTTTATTTTATAACGTGTTTATATAATGTCTGTTATATAAAATATTGTTATCTTTAATACTAAACACAAACACAAAGCATATGAAAACCGAATCAAAGACCAAAGGATCTTCTTTCCGCCCATCTCAGAATGCAGACGGGATATCCGCGAATCATCACGCAGGGATCAACCGGCTGGTCAAATTATCACTGGTTGTAGAAGGTAAAATTATTAAGTACTAT
This sequence comes from Chryseobacterium sp. AG844, assembly GCF_003182335.1. Taxonomy (NCBI): domain Bacteria; kingdom Pseudomonadati; phylum Bacteroidota; class Flavobacteriia; order Flavobacteriales; family Weeksellaceae; genus Chryseobacterium; species Chryseobacterium sp. AG844. The sequence continues at coordinate 15,371 of NZ_QGTV01000031.1, forward strand.
AAGCATTTCACTCTTAAACAGAAGGCGGGTCACCATCACGAATTCAACCTTATTCTTGCTCACGATGCATTGGGAGACCGGCAGAGCCATACTCTTGAAGAAGCCAATAAATTTTTGGGAAAACGTCTTACAGCTGTTATTTCCTACAAAGATATTGAGAAAAGTCCGGAAAGGAATTTTGTTGGGGTTATTACCAAAGTAGGATTCAGTCAGGAAAAAATGAGTCTGGGAAATATTGTGCTTTCCGGATACAGCCCGACGATCCTGCTGGACGGTGCTCCGCATATCCAGAGCTTTGGCGGCAGCCAGCCCGTTAATATGGGAATCATAGCCAAAGAAGTAATACAACAGGGAATAGATAAAGAACGGTTTGATATAAGAGTCGATACCAATGATTATTCCCAGATCATTTACAGCAGCCAGTATAACGAAACCCATTACAATTATCTGTCGAGAATGGCAGAAGCTTATGGAGAACAATTTTATTATGATGGTGAAGTTTTGCATTTTGGAAAGCTTCCTCCACAAAATAAACCTATAAAATTATTATATGGGAGCAATGCGGATCATATCAGGGTAGAACTAAAAGCGGTTCATACAAAACCTCAGTATTATGGCTATAACAGCAGTAAACATGAAAAACTGACTTCCGGGGAAACTCCGGTTGACCATTTAGGTGATCTGGCCCGTACAGCATATAGTCATAACGATAAAATATATAAAACTCCGGCACTGCAGGTTGCACCTATTAAAGCAACAACGCACCTGGATGTGGAGCACTCTCAAAGAAGCGCGTCAGGAAGTGAAGCGGTTAATGTATTTTCGGTTTCCGGATCTACAACCGTTCCTTTTTTGCATCCCGGATGTATTGCTGATATTCATATGAGAAAACCGGACAGCAGTGAAACATCTTATTTTACGAAGGTTATGGTGACAGAAGCCGTTCATGAAATTGATACGATCGGACATTACACAGGAACTTTCGAATCCATTGCCGCAGACACGGGTTTTCTGCCCAAACCGGAATTTACGGTACCGGCTGCCCAACCACAAATTGCAACGGTAATTTCCAATACCGATCCGGAAGGGCAGGGAAGAGTTCAGGTAAGATTCGACTGGCAGATGAATGATAACACTCACTTTGTAAGAGTAATGAGCCCGGATGCAGGAGGAACCGATCAGATTACTCAAAACCGTGGTTATGTAGCTATTCCCGAGGTAGGCGATCAGGTGATGGTTAATTTCGTACATAGTCATCCTGACAGACCATTTGTGATGGGAGGAATGTTCCATGGCGGAATAGGCCTTGGTGGAGGTGCAGACAATCGTGTAAAATCCATACAAACGCGAAGCGGCCACAGAATCGTTTTTACGGAAGACGAAAGCATTATTATTACAGATAAAAGCGGAAATGAAATCCATCTGGATACAACCGGAAGTAATATTAATATCACGGCACCGGAAACCATGACCCTGAACTGTAAGAACATGAATATTAATGTAGGAGAGAATATGACTACGACGGTGGGAAATAACCAAAGTACAAACATTGGAAATAATATTACAATATCTGCTGGTAATGATATTATAGAAACTGCTACTGGTAATAGAATGGAAATATCTGATAACCGGACAGAAATGGTAGATAATACATTATTTAGACAGTCTGACAAATCAGAAACTTTTGCAGGATCTATTGATATTAGTTCTACTCAGGATAATATGATTATGCAAAGTGCTAAGACAATTGAGTGGAATAGTGGAGAAAAATCAAACCTTTTTTAATATGGCAATTATCAAGAGATCAAAAAATATGATTATCAAAACTACAAATAAAGAAACTATTATTTGTGGAAAGAGATTAGAAGAAATTGCTACATCCAAATGGGTAGAAGCTATGGACGGTAAATTAGTATTGAATAGCCCTAAAAAAATACATTCTCATGGCAACAGGAAATAGCGTAGGAGAATACAAACCAGGAAAGCCTTCCATAAATCATATAGTTGAGTATAATGAGAATATAGTTGTTGTAGGTGCAGAAGTTCATGACAAAAAGCCAGTTAATAAATTAATGTTTATGGCTCAAGCTATAAGAAGAGTTAAGATATCAAGTGTACAAACAGTAATATATTTTAAGCATGGCTATTCTCAAAATATGATAAGTGAGTTTGAAAATTCACTGAAAAGTTATAAAAAAAATATAAAGATTATTGCGATCACTAATATTTCTCAACTTTTTAATTATTTAAACATTGGAAGTATAGAGAAATCTGGGAGTGATTATCGTACGAAACCGGATGAATATGGAAATATGTATAAGGTTAAAAATGTATATTTCTATTCTCATGGTATGCCAAGTAGAATTACATTTATGTTAGATTGGGATATTTACATAAAAAATAATAATATAAAATCAAATGAAACTGCTCAGAAAAATGAACTGAATTTAGAAAACTATACAATATTAAATCCTAAAAGTTTCTCAAAAGATGTTGAATTATGGTCCTTTGCATGTAGGACTGGACTCAGTGTGGATAATGATTCTGAGGTTGAAAAATTTACATGGGGTGAAGCAGAAAGTCTTGCTCAGAAGTTAGCCGATAGGTTAAATGCAAAAGTTCATGCTTTTCTTAAGAGAAGTAATTATGAACTTACTTGGGGAGGAAGATCGGATAGGTTAGATTTAAAAATTGCTGATAATCTTGAAAAGATAAATATTGATATTAAAAACGATGATAATTTTAGAGCTTATAAGAAAAAAGAAAAAAAGATTGATGAAATTTATCCTTGGCAACCGCAAGGTGCATATAGAGATGTTGTAGCAGGAGACTTTCCATATGGTCCTCCAGGTTGCATGTGTTTATTTCAAAAAAATAAAAAAATTATAATACCTTGTGATACAATGGTCTTTCCAAAAGGTTAAATATATATGAAATCAAAAATTCAATTTTTCTTAATATATCTAGTAATTGGTATTGTTAGCTATTTCGGCTATAAATTATTATACAATACATCGTTTGATTTAGGTTTATTTTGTGATGTTAGTACAGAATGTTACGAATTAACTCAAAAAAGCATTATTTTTAATTGGTTTCTCTTTTTAATATTAGTAATAACTGCAAATCTTTTACTAAGAAGTAAAATAAAATATTTTATAATAGTAGTACTAGTTTTACTCTTTAATATTTTGAAACTTGGTTCTAATGGAGCTGTAATGTTTCTTTTTATTTTAAATTTATTTACATTACTTTTTTCAGTCAAACTAATGGATAATAAAGAAAAGAGCCATTATATTATTGCATTTATATGTATGGTATTTATATATCTATTTGAAATGTTTTATGTTTCTGAAATATTTTATTTTAATACAAAATATGATACTTTGGAAACCATAATATACATTTCTTTAACTCTAATTTTTATATTTAATCTTTTGACGATGTTTCTTATAAGAAGAAAACGAAATAAATTAAGTCGGTTTTAAATTATGAAACTTAGAATATTTTTTTTAATTGTTATGTTTTTATTTTCTCAATGTAAAAAAGAGCATATGAATAATACAAATAGAATTTATTATAAAACTGAAGAGTTTACATCTTTTGAAAATAATGCCCAGATAAAATATGATGAGGCCAATGCTATATTTTTGGAATATTTAAAAAAAGAACATATAAAATTGACTCCGGTATTTCTTTTTTGTGAAGGAGAAGATTATCTATTTGGTGTAACAAATGATCCCAGCCAGGATAAGATGAACAGATCCTGGAAACTATATAAATTGAAAGTAAACTCGCAATCGGGAAATACAGAACCAATGCAAGGTCAGGTAAAAGAATAACTCAGTCTGGATTGTGTTACTATATTGAAATTTACATTATTATAATATTTTATAAAGATTAGATTATAGTTTTGGGTCTAGGAAAAATAAAATTGATGTACAATGTTTATTATACTATTGGCAATGGAAAAAAGCTAATTCATCTATAAAATAGGTTGTTATGAATAAAATAATAGTGTTAATGTGGTTGAGTATGTTTATACAATGTCAACCTCAAAAAATAAACAAAAGCATGGTACCAACAGTAGATAATAAATTTGAAATAATCAATACCGAAGAGGCAAAACGTATTATTATTAATGATAACAAAACGACAACATTTGTTTCTGCTAAAATCGGTTCTAGTTATACGGAATATCACAAGAATAGCTATTTTATGATAATTAAAAATTACTATCCTTCCAGAAATATTAAAAATAAAGGAATAGCTTTCAATGAAGGTTCTCCAATTGGCATCTGGTATTATTTTGATGAATCAGGCAAACTTACTAAGGAAGAAAATACAGATGAAGGATATAGTTTTACTCCTGAAAAGGTAATAATTTATTGCGAAAAGAATAAAATTGAGCTTCCGAAAGGGTATCATGATTCCGGGTTTTATACACGGATTAGAAAAGATGTTCTCAATGGTAAAAAAGTTTGGGTAATAGAATACCTTATCCCGGATGGAGATATTCAAAAAGTTGTTTTAGATGGTCAATCAGGTACAGAACTGGAGAAAAAAGTGGTTCCGTTTGTAAGCAGTTAGTTAATGATTAATGGGCTAGCTGTTTACAGGTTTAACATAAATCTACCAGAAAGATTACAAAAAGAAGACAGTATTTTTTTATAACCCATAATTATATGATTGATAATAGATTTATAGAAAAACTATTTGTAGTATTGTTGTTAGGTCTTTTTCTACAATGTCAATGTCAGGAATTACAAAAGATAATGATTCCAAAAATTACTAATGAATTTGAAAAGATTACTATACAGAATTCTAAGAAAAAAGATGATGACAGATGTATTGAAACTCCGGAAGGAAGAAAGGAAATTTTTTCTGCTTCTGAAGGTGGATATATTTTAAGTATTTACTATGAGAATGCTTTTTATAAATCAGATAAATTCTATTATAAAAATGGATACATAAAAAATAAATCATTGTCATTTAACATGGGCTCGCCTGTAGGAATGTTATATTATTTTGATAAATCAGGTAAGCTTATTAAAGAAGAAAATACAGATGAAGGATATAGTTTTACTCCTGAAAAGGTAGTAAAGTATTGTGAAAAGAATAAAATTGATCTGCCTAAGGGCTACCATGATTCTGGTTACCAAGCTAGAGTATTAAAACAGGTTTTTGAAGGCAAAAAAGTATGGAGAATTTCTCATCAGACTGCAGGCGACAAAATAGAAGAAATCATTCTGGATGGTAAAACAGGTGAAGAGCTGGAGAAAAAAGTGGTTCGCTTGTAAGCAATTAATAATAAAATGCTTTAAAAGGCTAATCTTTTTTCTATTTTAACAGGAAAGTGATTCAGAAAAGTAATTTACTACAATATATCACCATCAGAACTACGATTAAAAACAAAAAACACCGTTGTTACTTCTCTAATTGAAGAATTAACTATCTTTATATCATTTAGAATAAAATAATTAATTTTAGCATCACAAAAGAACGATTTTTTATGTCTTGGTAAAAGGAATGAAAAATAGAGATCAAAATCATCAAATCTGCATAATAAACAGAACGCAAATATATTAATATAAGAAAATTATAAATGGGAGTACTAGTAACCAACGAAACAGTAAAGCAACTATTTCATATTGCTCAGTCGATAGCGAAGGAAAACTATAATGGAACGTATGGAGGCCCGCATATCCTGCAGGCTTTAATGCATAAAGATATCGGCCTTAATGAATTCCTGAAAAGTATAGATAAAGATCCGGGCTATTTCTATGAATGGGCAGATGTCCGTATCGAAGAATACCCGAAAACCAGTCATCTTTCCGATGAAGTAGGACAGGATGAAGCGGTAGATACCCTTATTGAAGAAGCTGATGATATCCGTTTAAAACTTGGACTGGATGAGATTACTCCTATCTGTATTCTGACAGCCATTGTAAAGCCTCAAGTTGTATTCTCTCTTCAGCAGTTAAAATCACTTCCGTTGAGAGAACATGAGATCTTCAATCTGTACAGAAAAGATACTCCGTTTACTGTTTCAGAAGATGGAGATTTTTCATCATTATTTTCAAATGGTTCAGCAGATTATTCAGACTCTTCCTTTCCTTCCATTAAAAGCTATTGTGTAGACAGAACGGCGCAGGCGAGAAAAGGAGAAATCGAAAATATCATCGGCAGGGACAAAGAACTCAGAATGCTGGTGGAAATCCTTTGCCGAAGAAGCAAACCGAATGTGATCATCATCGGGGAGCCGGGAGTAGGAAAAACAGCTTTGGTAGAAGGTTTTGCTACAGAAATTATTAAAGGAAATGTTCCTGAAATGCTTAAAAACGGTACCCTTTTAGAACTGGACACCGGAGCATTACTGGCGGGAACTTCTTATAAAGGTGAAATTGAAGACCGCCTGAAAAAAGTAATCAATGAATGTAAGAAAATTGAAAAAGCCATTCTCTTCATTGATGAAATCCACACCCTTTTAGATCCGAAAGGAAGTATTGGAAATGTTGCTAATCTCCTTAAGCCTGAACTTGCCAGAGGTGAAATTACCGTAATCGGTGCTACAACTCAGGAAGAATACAGAAAAATTATAGAGCCGGAACAGGCTTTCAACCGTCGTTTTGAAGTGTTAACCGTTCTTGAACCGGATGAGAAAACCTGTGTCAAAATGATAGATGTACTATTGGAAGGCTACAAAAAACACCATAGTATTGAAGTTGAAAAAACAGCTCTTCCGGAATGTGTACGTCTGGCAAAAAGATATGCCAAAGGTAAAAAATTACCGGATGCCGCTATTGACTTATTAGACAGAACAATGGCAGCCATCAAAATGCTTGATGAACTTTCCGAAAAAGAACTGGACAGCTGGAAAGAAAGTTATGATGCGATTTTAACAGAAGAATATGCCGACAGCAAAGATAAAGCGGATGAACTGATCTGGACTTACAACCTGCTGAGAGATAAAATAAGCCCGATTCTCTGGGGTTCACTCAGTGAGCAGCCTTCGATTGACAACTCTATGCCGGTAGATCAGATTCAGAAAATCATTGAAGATACTTACGCAGAACTTTTACAGCATGCCGCCAAAAAAAGAGAAAAAGTTGACAGACTGGAGCTTGCTGCTGTAATGGCTGCCAAAACCAATATCCCAATCGGGAAAATCCAGGCTCAGGAAAAAGAAAAACTCCTGAATATGGAATCTCTTCTGTTGAACAGAGTCGTAGGACAGGACCATGCATTGAAAATCCTTTCCGATGCTATTGTTGAAAACCGAAGCGGATTGAACAAACCGGGACAGCCTATCGGATCGTTCTTCCTTCTTGGACCTACCGGAACCGGTAAAACAGAGTTGGCAAAATCAATGGCAGAATTACTTTTCAACGATGAAAAGGCAATGGTACGCTTTGATATGTCGGAATTTAAAGAAGAACATTCCGCAGCGTTGCTATACGGAGCGCCTCCGGGATATGTAGGATATGAAGAAGGAGGAATGCTTGTTAATAAAATCAGACAACAGCCATATACTGTTGTGTTATTTGATGAGATTGAAAAAGCCCACCATTCTGTTTTTGATGTATTCCTTCAGATTATGGATGAAGGGAAAGTTCATGATAAATTAGGTAAAGAAGGAGATTTCAGTAATGCATTGATCCTGTTTACCTCCAATATCGGAAGTGAAGAAATTGTAAAACAGTTTGAAGAAGGAAAAATTCCGGAATCATCTTCACTCATGCAGATTATGTCAAACTCCGGACGATTCAGACCTGAGTTCCTGGCAAGAATTACAGAAATTATTCCTTTTGCACCGATCACAGAATCTATTGCAGAAAGAATATTTAATATTCAGCTGAAATCACTTCATACTTCATTAACAAGATTGGGAATTGCTTTGAAAATTACCGATGAAGCTGTGAAAAACCTTGCATTAGGAGGGTTTAGCAGTAAGTATGGTGCAAGACAGATCTCAGGGGTCATCCGTGCTCAGCTTGCAAGACCAATCTCTAAAATGATTGTGAGAGAAGAAGTGAAATCCGGCCAGACTATTCATGTAGACTGGAATAAAGACGAGGAAAAACTAAGCTGGAAAGTAGATTAAGTATAAAGCAAAGGGTATTTGCAGCCAGCTTTTACCCTTTTGCTTATAAATAAAATTAAAATGAAAACAATTGTCAGAAATATCTTTACAGGTTTTCTATTATTAGGATCCGTGATTATGATCAACGGACAGTTTCTTGCTGCTTCCGACACCTCGGAAAGCAGTGTGAAAAAATATAAGGGTATCATTAATGCCAATAAAGATCTTGTAGAATTTATTGAACAGTTACTCCTTCAGAAAGGTCTTCCCAAACATTTGCGAAACCTGGCCCTGATTGAGTCCCATTTTGACAGAAATATTACCTCAGGAGCCGGAGCAGTAGGGATCTGGCAGTTTATGACAGCCCATGCCAACCAATACGGACTTACTGAGCAGGGACGTACCGATATTTATAAAAGTACCAAAACAGCTGCTATTTCACTGAGTAATCTTTATAAAAAGTACAATAACTGGGTAACAGTAGTCGCTGCTTACAACTGCGGAGAAGGGAATATTGCCAAAGCGATGGAAGCTGCAGGTTCTACCCAATACCATGAATTTTATAAATACCTTCCGGGAGAAACCATTAATCATGTAAAGAAATATCTTAATGCATGCTATGCCACAGGAGAACTTCAGAGTGTACTGAATAATTATAACTCTGCAAGAATCAACAAGATTTTCTTTCAGGGAGACCGGAAAGAGACTGCTGCAGCGCTTTCGGAAACAGAGATCAATGCAGGTTTCAACCTGAACATTGTTGCCGCTGAATTGAATGTAGAAGTAGATAAAATTCTTGCCTGGAATCCCGGAATTATGGAAGAGCTTCAGAAAAAAGGAGAAAGCCCCTTCTATCTTCCGATGGATCTGATGCCGGACTTTCTGCTAAGGAAAAATAAAATATTGGTTCGCTCCCTAAAAGAAGGAGGAAAAATTCAGCAGTAAAATATATCAACGATATAAAAAAGCAATCAGCCAAACTGATTGCTTTTTTTATTGTCCAATCTGTTAAAAACAGACCAATTTTTTACTAATAAAATCTTAATATTTCTCAATGATGTGGAAAATTATTGACTTTTAATGCTTGTTTTTAATGAGTTAAAATCCTGTGTTAATAAGGTTTGTGGTAGGTTTTTTAAATCCAATGTCGTAGAATTACGACAAGAAATCGTAGAATTACTACAAATTTTCAGATTTCCATTCAAAAGCTTTGTTTACCGGAAAAGAGCCTCTATATTTGCTAACACAATCACCGAATCACAAAATATTAACGATTAAAATTTACAATCATGGCCGAAAGAAATTCAAGAGGAATCTTAAAATTCAACAACGGAGAAGGGCAAAAGCTGTTAAAAATGAACTACAGCGTATCAAGATCTACAGACGTTTCAGGACGTGTAGCATCAGATCCTTCCAACGCATTGATCAAAGTTACAGTAGAAGCTACTGAAAAATCAGACATCCTTGAAAGCTTACTAAACGGTAAATACAAGCCGACCGTAGGAGAGATTACTTTCAACAAATCTCACGAAGAAGGAACTCTGATTACTTTAAAATGGGAAAACGGATACGTTATCCAGCACGAAGTAGACTTCGACGCTATTGACAGCAACAGCATGCTGATCAGCTTCGTAATCAGCGCTGAAACCATCGACTATGGTACTTCCCAGTACGCAGGACTATGGCCTTCAGCAGGTAAATAAGCCTATTCATCATCTTAGTAAAAATAAAATTGGTACAGAACAGCCCTTGTAAAAGTTTGCTGTTCTGTTTTCTGCTTTACAATAAGTTTCAGATAAGTAATCAATCACTTATAAAAACCAATATCTGGAATTTACAAAGCCTGTAATGATACCTACAGCATCAATTCAACATTTATTAACTTAAAAACACGTAACACTATGTTTCAAGATGATAAAATTAGAGTAAAGAATTCTCAGCAATCTATCAGCCAGGATACAGAGACGATTAAAAAAACTGCGCAGGAAAATGCGGTTACGAAAGCAGATGAAAAGGTAAACCAGGCAGGGAATAAAATAAAAAAGACAGCAGAAACTGCACAGCACTTAAACTTAGCACAGGAAACAGGAAAGTTTCTGAATCAAACGCTGGTTTCTAACGACCCTTCCGTTGTTGAGACAAAAGTATGGGCCAAACAGCCTACTTCAAAAATACATAATGCAGAAGCGATTTCTCAGAGCTATATAGCAGGAATCAACCGGGTTATCAAGCTTGATGTAATCATAGAAGGTGAGATTATTAATCATTTCAAGCATTTTAAGCTGGTACAGAGTGCTACCAGACACCATGAGTTCAGTCTTATACTGGCTCATGATACTTTGGGTAAACCGGAAAATCACAATCTGGAAGAAGCTCAGAAGTTTTTAGGAAAAAGAATCACAGTTGTTTTCAAATATAAAGATATTGAGAAAGGAGCCGAACGTAATTTTGTAGGAGTGGTTACAGAAGTAGGTTTCAGCCAGGAGAAAGGAAGTCTTGGAAATATTATCATCAAAGGCTACAGCCCAACTGTACTTTTGGATGCAGCCCCTCATATTCAGAGCTTTGGAGGAAGCCAGCCTGTAAGTTTGAACAGTATTGCTGATCAGGTAATTAAAGAAGGGCTGGGACAGCATAAATTTGATTTCAGAGTAGATGCCCAGCATGGAAATATATCGTACAGCTCACAATATGAAGAAACCCATTATAATTATCTCGCAAGAATGGCAGAAGGTTATGGAGAGCAGTTTTATTATGATGGAGAAGTTCTGCACTTCGGAAAACTGCCGCCACAGGAGAAACCTGTCAGGCTTACTTACGGAAGCAGTGTAAGTGATATAGCCATCAAAATGAAGGCCCAGCATGTAAGTCCTACTTTTTATGGTTATAACAGCAGTAAAAATGAGAAGCTGACAGCTGGCAGTTCAAAAATTAACCATACTTCAGATATTGCAAGACGTGCTTACGAAATATCAGAAAAAACTTTTACTACTCCTTCTTTGAGAGTGGCCCCTATTAAAGCATCTTCCTTTATGGATATTAATGCTTCCCAGAAGGGAACCGCGGGTAGCAAGGCTGCAGAAGTTTTTGTTACTTCGGGAACTACAACAGTTCCTTTCTTATATCCGGGATGTATCGCGGATATCGAAATGCGTAAAACAGAGAGTAATGAAACCTCTTATTTTACAAAACTGATGATTATTGAAGTTTCTCACGAAGTGGATGCCAGAGGCTATTATGATGGCAAATTTGAAGCAATTGCAGCAGATACAGGATTTATTCCTCGTCCCGAATTTCAGATGCCCAAAGCAGAAGCCCAGTTTGGAAAAGTAATTTCAAATACAGATCCTTTAAATCAGGGAAGAGTACGTGTGCAGTTCGATTGGCAAAGCGGACCTGATACTACTGAATTTGTCCGCGTAATGACCCCGGATGCAGGAAGTAGTGATAAAGTAAGTAAGAACAGAGGATTTATGGCTGTTCCGGAAGTGGGAGACCAGGTTATTGTCAATTTTGTACATCAGCACCCGGACCGTCCGTTTGTGATGGGAGGAATGTTCCATGGGGGAATAGGTGGCGGTGGCGGAGCCGGTAACAATATCAAAAGTCTGAGCAGCAGAAGTGGAAATAAATTAGAATTAAATGATGGTGAAGGCTCTGTATTTCTGACGGATCAGGGCGGGGCTAATATGAAGTTTGACGGGGCAGGAAATGCCCAGACTAATGCCAATAACAATAAAACGGTTAACGTAGGAAATAATAATACGGTAAATGCCGGCAGTACAAATTCTATTAATGTCGGAGGAAAAGAAGGCGGGGCAGCCAATTCAGTCCTGACAATGGACGCAGCCGGAAATATTGCTCTGGAAGGAAAAACAAAAATTGAATTAAGAGTTGGTGAAAACAGTATCACAATTACTAAAGAGGGGATTACTATCTCTGCAAAAGAAGGAATGCTGGATTTGAATTCATTAAAAAATGCATTATTGGTAACACAGGATAACCTGAGTATTCACAGTAAAGCAGTCACTTCAATGAATGCTACAGGAGATATATTTATTACCGGAAGTAATGTTGATATCAACTGATGTCGCGAATATATTCTAAAACGTATTAAAACATGACTTTGGAACCGAATAAAGTTGAAAAAAATGACCAGCTGGCAGGATTCAAATATGCCTGGTACAAAAAAAGAGAATATAATATCAATATAAAATCCTATCTTACTTTAGGAACAGGAAAAGCCAACCAGACGGAAATAGAAGAAGACTGGGTAGTAATACCGGGAGAATATAATCATATTACCATACAGTCTTCTACCCAGCGATATATTCAGGCAGACGGGCAGATGCAGCCATTTTATGAAATTCTTGAAAAAATAAATAAAGCGACTGAGGTTGTTGAATTATCTTTAAATACGGATAAAAGTATCCACGAAGTAACCAATAAAAGTGAAATTGTAAGCAGATGGGAAGAGATAAAGAAGGATCTGCATTTTTTTGAGCTGGTAAAAGAAAGTTATAAGGTATTTATTCAGATCTATGATAAAGAATTTAACAATATAGATCGTAATATCAGACAAAACTTTTTGTATCAGATCATGTTTTATCCTTTACCGGCATTCAGCGGGGGAAGTTTTACAGATGAAATTCCTGTAAGAATAGCTTTGTCAACCCTTTTTCCGGGAGAAGAACTTGAATATAGTTCCTCGTATAAAATTTTAAAAAATAAAGAAGGAGGCTTCACTGTGAAACTGGATGGAAAAAGTAAAGGAAATCAGTCCCGCTTTGAGAGTATTTATAAAGATAAATATCAGAGAACGCTCGGAAATGCTCTGGAATATAAGTATGCCATTGAGGGAGAATATCTTTATAATGAAGATTCTGTACTATCAGAGGTCATATTTCATGTGAAAGAAGAACTGAATGAAAAGATGATCTATGTATGCAGGTACCATATAAGGTTAAGTGAAACATAACAATTAATACGATCACTATGAGTCAATTATATATCGCACAGGATACTCCGCTTACTTGTAGTAAAGGCCGAAGACTTATAGGAATTGGAGTCAGTTCCCAGTCTTCTGTAAAATTGAAAAAAGGAGCTAAGCTGATGGCCACGGAAAAGGACCGTTTTAAAGACAATTTTATCTGTCCTGAAATGATGATGGCAGGAGCATTAGCAGGGGTAGCCGTAGCGGCAGCTTTCTCCGGTGGACTTTTTGTTTTAGCGGCAGCAGCCTGGGCAGGAAGTGCCCTCATTGATGACTGCCTCAATATTTGTTCATTTTTATGCAAGGGAAGCGACTGGCAAAATACCCATCCAAAAGTGAAAATTGAAAATAAAAAACCTCTGTTGCAAAATTCCAGTCTACACTGTTTCATAGGAGGTAAAATCACCTTTCATTTACCTGTTGCCCAGCTGCAGGAGGCCTCTATTGCCAGTAGAATGGCCCAGGATTCTTACGAGGATAATAACGGGAATAATACAAGTATTGATGGGTACACGCGAATCAATACAGATGATCAGGCTGAGCTGGACAAGCTATTCGGTCCGGGAGTGTTAACCAGCAAAGATTTCAATACCAATAAAGATAACGGTTTCTTTTCCTCTTTATATTATAATAAAGAAACAGGAGATTATTTTGTGGCATTCAGGGGATCAGAACCTAAAGGAATGCAGTTTTACCATGACTGGTTCATCGAAGATGGAGGACAGGCACTTGGTTTTGCAACGCCTCAGATAGAAAAAACGAGAATGCTTGCTGAAAAAATGGATAATGCGACCGGAGGAAAAGTGAAATTTACCGGACACTCATTAGGAGGAGGAAACAGTGCCATGGCTTCCTATTACACAGGACTTCCGGGATATACATTCAATGCAAGAGGAGTACATGGCAATACACTCGATTATCTCGATAAAAAAGGAGCCGTAAAATCAACTTCCGGAATTATCAATTACAGTACAAGTAATGATATTCTTAACGGGCTGCAAAATAACAGGGAAGGTCTGCTCTCTACATTGGCTTTATCCAGAATTCCGGGGCTCAACAAAATTGCAATTTTCGGAGGTCTTACAGGAGGTGTTCCGAGAGCGCTGGGAGAACAGAATGAAATCTTTGGGTACATTGATGATAATGAAGGGCTTGGCCTAAAAACCATTGGAAGCGGACATAGCGCATATAATGATGCGTTTCAGGCGATGCTGGCCACTATAAATACTGATGTTGTAGCTAATAATATATAATATGAAACCATTTATTTTAATAATACTTTCTATCATGACACTTTTTTCCTGTTCAGATTTTAATCTTAGGTCGCGTAAAAACGAAAATAGAAATCAATATCCTCCTTCAAGAATGTTTACAGGAGACGGTTTATCAGCTGCCCAGAAAATGTTTGATGGAGATCTGAAAGGCATGGAAGAAATTATTAAGGAAAAAAATATTGATATCAATAAATTACAGGAGAACACAGGGTATACCTTACTGATGTATGCTTCTGTTATTGAAGATTTGAAAGCCATGGAAAAGCTTTTAGAGCTGGGAGCTGATCCTAATATTATAATACCTCATGAAGGTTTAGAGTCTCCTTTGAATCATGCTGTAGCACTTAATAATTACGAAATGCTGCAATTACTTTTCAAATATAAAGCCAGTCCTAACCCGGCTGTAGGGAATTCCCCGTTATCTGATGCAATGACCCTTGGAGGTGAGGAAAGTACCGAAAAGAAAATGATTGATTACTTACTTCAGAACGGCGCTGACATCAATAATGTTTCTTATAACGGAAGCAACATTATGGAAAGTGCTGCCAGGGATGATCTGGGTATGGCAGAATACTTTCTGGCCAAAGGAGGGTTGCCTAAAATAAAAGGAACAGACCTTTGCCCAATGGCAGAGTATATTCAGTATAAGGAAAAGCAGAAAAGTGACCGTAATCTGCCAGACTCTCCTTATTATCAAAAATTATTCGGAATTAAAAAACAGTTGGTTGATCAATATAATGTAGCGTTCCCATATAAGAAAGACACAATAGAAGAAGCAAAACTTAGAATAAGACAGTATGAATCTTTAAGTTCTAAAGATAAGCTATCAGTGAATTTCAAAAAAAATTACGGAGAAAATCTTTATCAGGAAGATTTAAACAGGGTTAAAGGAAAATGACAGTGTTTATAGCATTATTATTCCGGAAGTTTTTTTTGTCTTTGATGTGTGAAATATTTTAATTTCAAAGTTTTTTCTGTTTTTGATGTAACGTGTTTATAACTAGCGTGTTAATTTAATGTGTAAATCCAATGTCGTAGAATTACGACAAGAAATCGTAGAATTACTACACTTTTTCAGATTTATATTCAAATTTTTTTTTAAGCCGTAAAGAGCTTCTATATTTGCTAACACAATCACTGAATAACAATATTAACGATTAAAATTTACAATCATGGCCGAAAGAAATTCAAGAGGAATCTTAAAATTCAACAACGGAGAAGGACAGAAGCTGTTAAAAATGAACTACAGCGTATCAAGATCTACAGACGTTTCAGGACGTGTAGCATCAGATCCTTCTAATGCATTAATCAAAGTTACAGTAGAAGCTACTGAAAAGTCAGACATCCTTGAAAGCTTACTGAACGGTAAATACAAGCCAACAGTAGGAGAGATTACTTTCAACAAATCTCACGAAGAAGGAACATTGATCACTTTGAAATGGGAAAACGGATACGTTATCCAGCACGAAGTAGACTTCGATGCTATTGACAGCAACAGCATGCTGATCAGCTTCGTAGTAAGTGCTGAAACCATTGACTACGGTACTTCCCAGTACGCAGGACTATGGCCTTCAGCAGGTAAATAAGCCTATTCATCATCTTAGTAAAAATAAAATTGGTACAGAACAGCGGACAAGAGACGCTGTTCTGTTTTTTATTTAACAGGATCAGAATTTTTAAAATCATATCAAAGTCATATATCTCTTGAAGGTGTAATAATAAATTTCTGTTTATGCCCTTAATATATTTGTTATAAGGTATTTATCTTCTGTTTTTAAATCTAATGTCGTAGAATTACGACAATAAATCGTAGAACTACGACATCAAATCGTACAATTACTACACTTTTTCAGATTTCCTTTCAATTGCTTTTTTTTCAAAACCAGGGGCTTTATCTTTGTTATATAATTATTGAATTACAATTTATTACTAACGATTAAAATTTACAATCATGGCAGAAAGAAACTCAAGAGGAATCTTAAAATTCAACAACGGAGAAGGACAGAAGCTGTTAAAAATGAACTACAGCGTATCAAGATCTACAGACGTTTCAGGACGTGTAGCATCAGATCCTTCCA
>NZ_QGTV01000031.1:31891-47907 GCF_003182335.1 Chryseobacterium sp. AG844
TAAAATTCAACAACGGAGAAGGACAGAAGCTGTTAAAAATGAACTACAGCGTATCAAGATCTACAGACGTTTCAGGACGTGTAGCATCAGATCCTTCCAATGCATTAATCAAGGTGACAGTAGAAGCTACTGAAAAATCAGACATCCTTGAAAGCTTACTAAACGGTAAATACAAGCCGACAGTAGGAGAGATCACTTTCAACAAATCTCACGAAGAAGGAACACTGATCACTTTGAAATGGGAAAACGGATACGTTATCCAGCACGAAGTAGATTTCGATGCAGTAGACAGCAACAGTATGCTGATCAGCTTCGTAGTAAGTGCTGAAACCATTGATTACGGTACTTCTCAGTACGCAGGACTATGGCCTTCTTCAGGTAAATAATCCCATAAACTTAAATAAAAAAAGAAACAGTATGCCTTCGGGTATGCTGTTTTGTTTTTTTAACCCCATCCCGAACCTCGCATCCCGATACCCCGAAACCCTTCCTCAAACTATCAACTTTTACTCCTATTTTCTTATATTTGTTCATTATTCAAAATATGGACGCAACACAAGATAAAAGGCTGTTTCTCATCGATGCTTATGCGATGATTTTCAGAGGATATTACGCATTAATCAGAAATCCGAGACTCACCAGCAAAGGTCTGGATACTTCTGCCATCTTCGGTTTTACCAATTCTCTCATCGAATTGATCAGAAGAGAAAAACCAACACACCTGGCAGTAGTTTTTGATGTTGGACAGGCCAGTGTAAGAACTGATGATTTCTCAGAATATAAAGCCAACAGAAGCGAAACTCCCGAAGCAATCAAAATTGCAATTCCATATATCCACAAAATTCTGGAAGCAATGCACATCCCGATTCTTGGGGTGGAAGGATATGAAGCCGATGATGTCATTGGGACTATTGCATGCAAAGCCGAAAAAGAAGGATACACCACCTTCATGGTGACACCGGATAAAGATTTTGCACAGCTGGTTACGGATAAAATTAAAATTTATAAGCCAGGTTTAAAAGGCGGTGACATTGAAATTTTAGGCGTAGAAGAAGTAAAGGCAAAATATGAGATTGATGATCCTAAGCAGGTGATTGATTTCCTTGCCATGATGGGAGATGCCGTAGATAATATTCCTGGATTGGAAGGAGTAGGAGAGAAAACTGCCATGAAATTCCTGAAAGAATTCGGAAGCATTGAAAATTTACTAGCCAATACGGATAAACTGAAAGGAAAACTGAAAGAAAAAGTAGAAGCTTCCGCAGAACGTGGTATTATGTCTAAAAAATTAGCCACTATCATCTGTGATGCTCCTGTAGAATTCCATCAGGAACAATATGACCTGGAAACTCCGGATTTTGAAAAAGTAAAAGAGGTCTTTGACGAAATAGAATTCAGAAGACTATACGAAAACCTTTACAGGGCTTTCGCTCCTGCAGCTGTAGAAACAGTGGTTGTAAGTGAAGTAGAGGTAAAACAGACTCCGGCCGGAACTGAAGTAAAAGGGCAGGTGATGCAGCTTGATCTTTTTGCTAATTTTGAGGAACTGGAGCAGGCAACTTCTACAAAGTCTACGATTGAGAATAATGATCATCTGTATCAGTTTATTAATAATCCGAAAGCACAGAAAAAGCTGGTTGACAACCTGCTGGAGCAGAAAGTGGTGTGTTTCGATACGGAAACGACATCATTAAACGAACTGGAAGCAGAACTGGTGGGAATGAGCTTCTCTTATAAAAAAGGGCTTGCCTACTACATTCCTCTCTCTGAAAACAGAGAAGAAGTATTGCAGACCCTGGAGATTTTCAGACCGTTTTTCGAAAAAGAAGACCTGCTGAAAGTAGCGCACAACCTTAAATTTGATTACAAAGTTTTAAAACAATACGATATCACCGTGAAAGGCGCCATGTTTGATACAATGATCGCCCACTACCTCCTGAACCCGGACGGAAGACACGGGATGGATTATCTCTCAGAAGTATACCTGAACTATAAACCGGTATCCATTGAAACCATTATCGGAAAAAAAGGAAAAAAACAGGGGAATTTCAGAGATGCTGATCTGAGAATACAAACAGATTATGCAGCGGAAGATGCAGATGTAACTTTCCAGTTGTATGAGCTATTCGCACCACAGCTGAAAAAGGAGAACCTGGAAGAGCTTTTCTTTAACATTGAAATGCCTCTGATGGAAGTACTGGCAAAAATGGAACTTGCAGGAATTTCTCTGGATGAAAAATGGTTGGCGCAGGAAAGTGTTGACCTTGAGAATGATCTGAAACAGCTTGAAACAAAGATTTTTGAACTTTCAGGAGAAGAATTCAATATGAATTCACCGAAGCAGCTGGGAGAGATTCTGTTTGAAAAATTACAGCTCGATCCAAAAGCGAAGAAAACAAAAACAGGGCAATATGCAACATCAGAAGATGTGCTTCAGAAGCTGAATTCAAAACATGAAATCATCAAGCATATCCTGGAATACAGAACATACCAGAAATTAAAATCAACCTATGTAGACGCTCTGCCTTCACAGATCGAGAAAAAAGATAACCGAGTACACACCAACTTCTCACAGACTACAGCAGCTACAGGCCGTTTGGCAAGTGTAAATCCCAACCTGCAGAATATTCCGATCCGAACGTTGAGAGGACAGCAGATTCGTGGTGCTTTTGTTTCCGGAGAAGGAAAAAAGATTATCTCTGCCGATTATTCACAGATTGAACTTCGTTTAATTGCTGAAATTTCAGGAGAAGATAATATGATCAAAGCCTTCCAGGATGGAGAAGATATTCACGCTTCCACAGCGGCAAAACTCTTTAAAATTCCTTTGGCTGAGGTATCCAAAACCCAGAGAAGCCAGGCTAAAACTGTAAACTTTGGAATTATCTACGGACAAGGAGCTTTTGCTTTGGCAGAACAAACCGGATTGTCCCGTACAGAAGCCAAACAGATGATCGAAGCATATTTCGAAACGTATCCGAAACTGAAGGAGTACATGGCTGAGCAGGTGAACAAAGCACGCCAGGTGGGATATGTGGAAACCATATTGGGAAGAAAGCGCCATCTGAAAGATATCAATTCCAACAATTTCGTGGTAAGAGGTCATGCAGAAAGAAATGCGGTAAACGCACCGGTTCAGGGAAGTGCTGCCGATATTGTTAAAATTGCCATGATCAAAATTGCCAGAGAGCTTGAAGAGCAGCAGCTTACAACAAAAATGCTTCTTCAGGTACATGACGAACTGGTGTTTGAATCTCCCATAGACGAGATTGACGCCGCTTCAAAACTGATCAAAACTGAAATGGAAAGTGCCCTGAAAACACAGGTTCCGTTATTGGTAGAGATTGGAGTAGGAAATAACTGGCTTGAAGCACATTAAATACTTAAAATTATACCTTAAATAAAAAACTTCCGTCTTGTAGGCGGAAGTTTTATTTTGTTAGAACTGGACAGCTTACTCTTGTCCTACAGAATTATAAACATTGCTGACAACTTCATCAGGAGAAACATTTTCAAATAAGAATCTTTCTTTTTTTACCTGTATTTTTTTAGTTTCAGACGGCATTTCTTCTTCCATGGTATTTACTGTTTCCAGTGTTACTTTACCTTTCATAGGCTCATAATAGAGGGCAGAGTGGGAACCCGCACCCATATTATACGTTTCAACATAGGTAAGAATCAGGTCGTCATTCACATATTTGAATTTACTGAACTGATTACCATAAGGTCCGATATCATATAGATTGATATCCAATGTTCCTTTTTCAATACTGATGTCTTCAGGATCGTGTATTTTATAGCCAGATTCATTGTATTCATCGGGAAGAACGGTTTCAGAACTTTTAAATAACCGGTATGTTTTGTCAGGATTCTTTAGAAGGACTATCATGGTTCTCTGTGCTAAAGTGTCGTCTTTTTTTCTAAGAACCAATGCTTTATCAGGAAGTCCGTCCTGGTTGAGATCACCTTCGGTTTCGTATTGAATTTCATATGGATTGGATACAAAATCTGAGACTTGTTTTCCTGCTGTCAACTGCTCCTTCTGAACTGGTGCCGTATCCTTTTTTATAATGCCCGAAGAGTTTTTCGGAGTCTGTGTTTTGGTTTTGTTACATGAATAAGCAATTAAAGAAGCAAAAAGTAAAGAGGAAATGATTTTTTTCAATGGTTTTTGTTTTTAAGATACAAATCTAGCTTTTATTTCCTGATAATGTAAAATTACGACACACAAACATCCCAGTACGGTAACAGGAAGAAAGGAAAGTGAAACTGTATATTGGATTTCCGAATTGAAGTCGTAATTACTCCAGGAAGATTCCCTGTCTACAAATAGGGTGTAGTTCCAAAATAACCAGACAAAGATCAGCAACAGGAATTCGACTGAAACCTTGAAGATAATCTTTTTAACAAAGAAAAGCAGAGAAAAGACAATTGATAAGAACCCACCGGCTATAAGGGATATATACACCGCATCTTCAAAAAATGAACAGTCTATACAGCCGCTTGAAACACGTTCTGAAAGGGTTCCCATTGACCAGTAAAATTGTAAGAATGTAACCACTGAAATAAAGATGGTAATAATGAGCCATCTCTTCAGAAAAGAGTAGAATTGATGAGGTTTGGATTCTTTCATGATGTTCAAATATCTGAATTATTTTATCATTCTTACAATAGCTAAATCATCTGTAGGTTTTACTCCGTACTGATGTTCCAACTGCTTTAGTTTCCTGTTAAGCATTTCTTCAGTTTGGCTATTCTGACGGTCTATCATTAAATATTCAGCAAAATTGATCATTTCTTCAGAATTCGTTTTTTTAATTTTTGAAAAGCTCAAAATACCATCAGTAGCAATGGAAACATCATCCAGACAATCAAAAAATAATTTCTGAGACTGACGGGAATACCATTCTTCAAAGTCTTCATAAAGATGATAAGCTAAATAATCCGGTCTATTATTACGGTCAAATTCCGTGATATTTCCATTGATACAGACAACTCCGTCACCAATGGCTAGGATGAATCCTTCGTCCTTTGTGATGTCGTAAATCAGGATTATAAGAGTAGATAACAACTCTTTTTCGTCCAGCATCAGATGATTTTTTACAAATTTGAGTTCATTGAATAAACCTTTTATGATTTTTTTGAGCTCTTCTTCCAGACTCTGCTGGCTGCCTTTTTCATATAAAGCCTTGTAACCGTTTTCAATAATGATTTTACGTAAAATCTTTCCAGTAAGTGTTGACGCAAAATGACTGTCCATAGCTGTAGAGCATCCATCCATCACAGCACACAAAATCTTATCAGAACTGATTTTTTTGATGAGAAGATCGTCTTCACAATGGTTAATATGATAATCTCCGATTTGTAGAGTAGAATATAAATTCATTACATGCTAAAATAGATTTATTTTTTTAAATGTAACCTTATTTCATCCTCATTATAGATATAAAATAGCAACAAGTGATCACACGTATCATGAAATCACTTGTTGCCGGTGTTGAGAAAGCAGTTTTGCTTTGGTTATTAAATATCGTATTCTATTTCTCCCATATAATGCAGTGAAAAATCATCATTTTCTACAGAAACAGGATTAGGAATAACAAATCTTGTGGCGAAAATAATAGCATTTACGGGCGTATCCAGACTGAGTTCGTTTAATTTATTTTCCAGAACCGGAAGCCATTGGTCAGCATAAGAATACTCTGCAAACTTATCATAAAGACTGAGGCTTTCATCCTCAAAACCATATTCTATAAAATCATCATCAAACCATTTGATGCTCTGTGATTCTGCAAACCTGGAAACATACTGATCATCAGTTTCTTCCTCTATATAGTAATTTTCATCCTCTTCTACAAAGTTGTAAAAGTCTTCTTCACTCTTGAAATATCCTAACCAGAAGTGTGAAATTTCTTTATCCATAATTGTATATAAGTATTATTTTTTTTGATTTTTTTAATAAGTGATATTTTCCCACGTTGATAAATATCCCTTTGATACAAGATAATTCCTGCAATCAAAATGCAACATTACAAAAGTTTTTCGTGAAACAAATTTTTGGGGCAGCAACGCAAAATCTCCTCAGCAAAGATAGTTCCTTAATAGGATTTATTGTAAATTTATTCTCTGTTTAAATTATAAAAGATGGATTTTCTTCAGGACCATTACTTTATTAAAAATGAATTGCTGCTGATCCTTATTTCAGTTATTCTAGGACTGTTTATTGGTGCTGAACGTGAATACCGTAATAAGTCGGCCGGTCTCAGGACCTTTATTCTCGTGTGCTTCGGTGCCTGCCTTTTTACGATACTTTCTATAAAAATAGGTGTGGAAAATCCGGATCGTCTTGCCGCCAATATTATTACAGGAATCGGATTTCTGGGCGCAGGAGTCATTTTCAAAGGCGATAATAAAATTGAAGGAATTACCACAGCAACCACTATCTGGGCAACTGCTTCTATTGGAATGGCTGTAGGTTCCGGTTATGTTTATATTGCATTGTTGGGAACTACGTTGGTATTACTTATTTTAAGTGCCCTGACTTATCTCCAGAATTTTATTGATAATTATAATAAAGTAAGGGAATACAAAATTGCTGTAACAGACTCGCAGGATATTAAATATTGTGAAAATATATTTAAAGAAAATCATTTAAGATATCAGATGCTTAAACAGCAGTATTCCCAGGAAAGCTTTACCGTTATATGGAGGCTTACCGGAAAAAATAGCCATCATGAGGAAGTCATCGGCCGTCTGGTGGATGATCCGAAAATTAAAGCGTATCAGTTTTAGACGGTAAAAAAGCAAAAAAAGTAAAGGCCGAAGCCTTTACTTTTATTTTTTCTTAAATACATAAAGATCTTTGTTAGGGCCATTGATCTCTTTTCCCTCCATATCCAGTTGGATCAACATATTCTCACCCACTTTATATTTATATTGGGCTGTTTTCCCTTTTAAAGTAATCATGCTTCCTGTAGCATCCCATTCAAAAGAGCCTTTATCCTGATTTTTTGAATTTCTCTCAAGATATTCCTCCGTGATACTGAATGTTTTATCATCATTCAATGTTAAAGATGTCTTGATTCCCGGACAATCTGCACAAGGAACTGTTGCTTCATAAGTTCCGGCCCAGTCCAGAGCATTTTCAGACGTATCACCAGCAGCTGTAGGAGTAGCTTTAGTGATGCTGTCTGCAGCAACAGGTTGTACAGCCGTAGCAGAATCTGTAGTCGCTGTTGTTTCAGTGGTTTCTTTTTTAGAACATGAAGCAAGGAACAGAGCTGATGCCATTCCCAACATGAGCATCTTACTTTTCATCATAATAATTAATTTAAGGATGTTTTTAATAATAAAGTTACTTCCAATCAACAAAAATTGAGCCAGAAGAACATTGAACAGCAGATTGAGCAATGGTGAATAGTCAATTCGCTACGCTTGTCAATTTTTAATGAATTTACTTATTGTTTGATTATAAAAATTCACCATTCACTTGCGAAGCAAATTCACCATTGACGATTCAACTTTTGAATGCATTGTGAATGGTGAATAGCCAATTCGCTTCGCTTGTCAATTTTTAATGAATTTACTTACTGTTTGATTATAAAAATTCACCATTCACTTGCGAAGCAAATTCACTATTGACGATCTCTATTTTCAAAAACGAACTCTTAGTAACTTTTCCCCCCGTTTTATAAAGCATGTTCATATTTTTCTTTGTAAATTGGGGCAAAATTTTGATTATGACAAAAAAGATACTTTTATCTGTATTTCTTTTGCCAGCTGCAATGGCATTTGCGCAACAATATGGAGGAATGTGGATTCCTACAGAGCTGAATGAAAAGGAAATGAAGGATTTAGGAATGAAGATTTCTGCAAAAGATATTTTCAATCCTCAGAAACCAAGCATTAAAGATGCGGTTGTACAGTTTAACGGCGGATGTACTGCAGAAATTATTTCGCCTAAAGGATTGCTTTTAACGAACCATCACTGTGGTTTTGGGCAGATTCAGTCACACTCTACCGTTCAGAATGATCTTCTTTCAAACGGATTCTGGGCAAAAAATACAGATGGTGAACTTCCTAACCCAGGAGTAAAAGTAGATTTTATTGTAGATATAAAAGAAGTTACTGATCCTATTTTAGAAGGTACGGACAATCTTACAGAACCTGAACTTACTAAAAAGATCAACAACAATATTGAGGTGTATAAAAACTCTCAAAAAATTGAATCTTACCAGTCGATCATGGTAAAACCAATGTATTATGGAAACAAATACTATGCTTATACCATCGAAACGTATAAAGATATCCGTCTTGTAGGAGCTCCTCCTCAAAGCATCGGTAAATTCGGAAGCGATACAGACAACTGGGTTTGGCCGAGACACACCGGAGATTTCTCGATGTTCAGGATTTATGCAGACAAGAACAACAAACCTGCAGAATATTCAAAAGACAATGTGCCTTACGTTCCAAAGCACTATTTACCGGTTTCTATCAAAGATAAAAACGAGAACGATTTTACTTTTGTTTTCGGATTCCCGGGAAGAACTACAGAATACCTTCCTGCAATCGCTGTAGAGAAGATCATGAAAGATATTGACCCTGCAAGAATTGCGGTACGCGATGTGGCTCTGAAAACGTTGGACGAAAAAATGCGTGTTGACAATGAAACCCGTATCAAATATGCTTCAAAATATGCTTCAGTAGCCAACTACTGGAAAAAATGGATCGGTGAAGTAGAAGGATTGAAAAAATCCAATGCTGTAGAAAAGAAAGTAATGTATGAAGGTTCTTTGGTCGCTAAAAATCCTGAGATCAAAAATACTTTGGATCAGCTGAATAAACTGTACAACGATCAGGCTCCTTATGCATTAAACAACGCTTACTATACAGAAGTAATCAAAAATGCGGAGACTTTGAAATTAGCTGGTGATTATTATGATTTCGTTGCGTCTGTAGAAGCAGGAAGAATGGATGAAAAAGAACTTTCAAAGCTGAAAACGAAATTAACTTCTTTCTATAAAGATTACAGTGCTGAGCTTGATGCAAAAGTAACTGCAAAACTATTGGCTTTGTATGTTAATAAAACGGCATCTCAGTTTTTACCGGCAGGATTCAGCAAATATAAAGATGAGAACGCTAATATTCCTGTTGTAGAAGACATGTCTAAAAACTCTGTCATTACAGGAAGAACTGCCGTAAACGGAGGAACTTTAACTGCTGATATTGATAAAGCATTTTCTAATCAGGATAAACTGATCAGGACTTTAAAGAAAGACCCTATTTATCAATTATATGTTTCTATGAAGGAAACCTATATGAAAACTGCAGATCCGCAATACACTTCAATGCAGGCAAAAATTGATGCTCTGCAGAAAAAATTCATGGCGCAGCAGATGCAGACGGATAAAGACAGAAAATTCTTCCCGGATGCGAACTCAACACTTCGTGTAACTTACGGTAAAGTAAAAGGTTCCACTCCTAGAGATGCCGTTTCTTACGGATACCAGACTCACCTTGCAGGGGTAATGGAAAAATACGTTCCGGGAGATTATGAATTTGATGTTCCAAAGAAACTGATTGATCTTTACAACAAAAAAGATTTCGGAATCTATAAAGATAAAACGGGTGATGTTCCAGTAGGATTCACTGCTACCAACCATACAACCGGAGGAAACTCGGGAAGCCCGGCTCTTGATGCTAACGGAAACCTTGTCGGATTGAATTTCGACAGACAGTGGGAAGGAACAATGAGTGATATCAATTATGACCCGCGTTTCAGCAGAAACATCATGGTAGATACAAAATATATTCTTTTCATTATTGATAAGTTCGCAGACTCAAAGTGGATTGTTGATGAAATGAAGATCATAAAATAATTTTAAAAGTTATACCTTTAAGAATCTATTTGAATTGAGTTTTGAATAGATTCTTTTTTATTTACAATAGGATGAAAGAAAGGATCATCAATGTTTTGGCAGCTTTTGAAACTGGGAATATCGGAAAATCATTTCCGCTGGACTATTGTCTGCCACTTTATCACAGTGTTTCCGACAAAGAACTTCCTCATTTAAAACATGTGATCCGCTATAAAACGACTCAGCAGTTTGAAGAAGATCTTGATCATATGGCCAGGAATTTTCAGTTTGTGAACTGGCAGGAATTTAAGGATTATAGGGCCGGAAGTTTTAAACCTTCAAAAAAAATTGCCCTTTTAACTTTTGATGACGGTTTCAGAGAGTTTTATGATATTGCGGCTCCCATTTTGGAACGTAAAGGAATTTATGCCTGTAATTTTATCAATCCTGCTTTCATTGATAATAAAGAGATGATGTTCAGATGTAAGGCAAGCCTGCTTGCAGATGCTGTTGAAAAAATAAAAACCATAGATCCCGAAATTTATTTTATCCTGTCGTTGAAAAATATGGATAGAAGGGTTTTACAAAAGAAAATTTTATCCATAAATTATCAGGAAAAAGATATTCTGAATCAGCTTGGTGAAAAACTTGAGGTAGATTTTAAGGCCTATTCAAAACAGTACCAACCTTATTTAAGTACGGATCAATTAAAAGAACTTACCCGAAAAGGATTCGGAATCTCTTCGCACAGCTGGGATCATCCCAAATATGACGATTTGTCTTTGAAAGAACAGATGACAACAACTGACAGAACCTTTGCCTATTTAAAAGAAAATGGTTTTTTGTACGAAAGTTTTGCATTCCCGTTTACCGATTTTGAAGTAAAGAAAGATTTTTTTGATGAACTTTATAAAAATGAAGAGATCTACTGCAGCTTTGGGTGTGCCGGTATAAAACTGGACAGTGTGAAGAGAAACTTTCAAAGAATTCCTATGGAAATGGGAGAGAGTGGAGCTAGGATATTGAAAAAAGAAACAGCTTATTTCAGATTGAAAAGCCTGATGAATAAAAATACGATTGTGAGAAAATGATAACGCTGAAAACATTCAATAGAAAAGAACTGGAAGATTTTATATCCTCCGGAGCTTTCCGGCAGTATGATTTTCTTCCGGTTACCAGACACCGTGCGCTGTCTCATATTCAGAATCCAAAAGCAGCAGACGAAGATACACTTCTTATTCTTGCTTTTTATGAAGAAAAACTGATCGGTTATGTGGGATGTTTTCCGGATTGTTTTATCATTGATGGAAAAGAAATCCGCTATGCCTGGCTCAGTACCCTGTATGTAAACCCGGAATACAGAAAAAAAAGACCGGCGAAAGCATTGCTGAAAAAAGTTTTTGAAGAATACGAAGGCCGGATTGCCATTACAGAATTTACCAAAGAAGCAGAAGCACTCTACAATATTATGGGTGTTTTTGACTATGTTTTTCCCAAAGAAGGCAAACGCTACTACTTCAGAACCGATGCCGCTAAAATGATTCCTGAAAAGAAACCGGAAACACAACCGTTGAAACCTCTTTTTCAAATTCTGGATGCTGCTGCCAATGGAGTGATCTCAATAAAGAACCTGGCCGCACCAAAACCAGATTTTAAATATGAAGTTCTGGATCACATCGACAAAGAAAGTGCAGATTTTATGAATAGGTTTCCCGGGATGCGCAATGCAGACGAAATCAATTCTTTTATAGAAAATCCCTGGGTTTTGGAAGGCAAAAAAGATGAAAAATACCTGTTTTCAAGTTTTGCCGACAGCTTTAAATATTTCTGGATCAAAATTTTAAATAAAAATAACAAGATTACATCCTGTTTTCTGCTGCAGCTCCGTGATGGCTATCTTAAAATACCTTACCTTTTTACGGACGGTAATTTCGATGAGGTTATCCGGTTTTTACAGTATTTCATCGTGAGTCATAAAGTAAAAGGCTTTACTTCTTATCAAACCGTACTAAACAGGGAAATACAACAGTCAAAAGTATTTTCCCCTATCTATGAACGTGATTTTAAAAGGGAGTACCTGTTTCATAAAAATCTTTTGGAATTGCTTCCCGGTCATTTTAACCCAAACTATCAGGATGGTGACGGAGATTGCATGATGACGTAATAGAATGATGAATGATGAATGATGAATGATGAATGATGAAGGATGAGCTACACGTGATCAATTATCATTCATTACTTATAAAAAAACAAACCGCCCGATAGAATGATCAGGCGGTTTGTTTTTTAATGTCCAAAAATATCTTTCAGACTTACTTCTTTAAATATCCCCATTTTGTTGACAGCTTCCATATCAAGATTCTCTTTTTTGCCGATAATAGCGGTGTTAAAATGTATTGATTTGACTTCTGTCTGATAAAAATGCTTGATATCCTCAAATGCCAAGTGCTGGATCTGTTCATAAATATCTTTTCTGAAATCATGATAGATATTTAATTTCTGCAGTCTTAAGGTATTGAAGAATATATTGTTTCGGGTAACCCTTGTTGAAGCAATCTGTTTCAAAGCTGCATTTCTGGCATTCTCAAACTGAATAGGAACTTCCGGAAGCTCGTTCATCAGTTCATTCAGGGTATCTACAGCGATCATAAGCTTGTCAGGCTGGGTTCCGATATAGGTCGTTACATAATTGGGATGGTTCAGTTCCGAGTTCGCGGCATAAGAAACATAAGCAGAGTAGGCAAGACTTTTACTTTCCCGCATCTCCTGGAAAACAATGGAAGATAATCCTCTTCCGAAATATTCATTGAAAACATTGATCTTTCCAAAATGAAGCGGGTTCACCTCGTTTCCTTTACCAATCTTGCTCATTTCCATCTGAACCATATCATAGTTGATGAAATACACGTTTCCTCCGGTTGCCGGTTCCGGATACAGTTTGGCTTCCGGTATCTGAAGGCTTTCAGGTTCTATGTATTCCACAATGTATTCTTTAAAGGTTTCAAAATTTTTACCATAGAAAAATACCTGGTAAGGATATTGGAAAAGCTTTTTCATTCTGTCTGTAAAAACTTCAGCACTGCTGTTTTCAAGCTCTTCCTTAGAAATAACATCCGTAAAACGTGAGTTGCTGCCCAGCTTTGTATAATTGTTCAGGGCCGTTATAATACGGTTTTTATCTTTCTTCATGGCCTGGCGGTTTTCCAGTACTGTTCCCACAAACTGATTATAGATTTCCTGATCAGGCTGCACATTGCGCATCCAATGCTGCAGAAGGGCAATTCCTTTTTCTATATTTTCTTCCAGTCCGCTCAGCGAGATGGTCAGCTGATTGTTCGTTGTCTTAAAATCATTGCTGATTCCGATTTTGAAAAATTCCTTTTTTAAATCCTCCGGTGAAAAAGTATCTGTTCCCAAATACTGCAGAAGCTGAGTTGAAATCCCTAAATCTCTGTCATGATCACTTCCTAAAGGAAAAATAAAGTGCAGCTGAGCAATATCGTTGTATTTATTCTTTACGAAACTTAATTTCTTTCCGTTACGCTCATCTGTAACGATTTCTTTTTGATAATCAATAAATTCAGGCTTGATATCCTCCGTTTTATCCGCCAGAATCTCTTTCAAAAATTCAGATTGTGTATCACGGTTGATCTTAACAGGAGTGATACCTGGATTCTCAACTCTGATCAGTTTGTCGTTTACCCCTTTTTCTTTATTGACCACCACATAGTTTTCTTTGAAAAACTCATTGGCAAAATTCACTACGTCATCTTTGGTGAAAGAGGCATACTCATCCATTTCATTCAGTTCCTCTTCCCAGGTTCTTCCTTTTATATAAGAATCGTAAAGATTGGTGGCGAGACCTTCGGCAGTTTCAAGACCTTTCATTCTCTGAAGTTTGAAATCATTGATGATGGCTGGCAGCATCCAGTCCGGAAAATCTCCTTTCTTGATCAGTTCAATTTCATCCAATACCATATTCTTTGCTTCCTCCAGAGTCTGTGTTTCCTTAGGAACCGCAACAATGGAGAAATATCCATACTGTCTTAGTCCTACAGAAAAGGCTTGAGCCCAAAGCATCTTCTGCGTCTGGTTAATGTGTAAATCCAATAATCCGGCTTCTCCTCTGTTGCTGAGAATATTGGCAACTATATCAGCCAGCATTGCTTCTCTTGTTCCATAGCTATCTGTTCTCCATGCAAGCTGAGTACGTGGAGTAGTAGGGCTTTTTACTGTTCTGGCTACAACTTCTGTAATAGGCTGTTCAGTAATGGGTGTTTTTGCAGGAAGCTCTTTATAAGGTAAAGTCCCGAAATACTGATCAACTAATTGGATCGTTTCATCGAAATCAAGATCCCCAACCAATACCATAGCATAATTATTGGGAACATAATATTCATCAAAATACTTGTGAATAGCTTTCATCGATGGATTTTTCAGGTGTTCCGGTTTTCCCAGGGTCGTTTGCTGTCCATTTGGATGAGTGGGAAAAAGAGCATCCATCAGTTCGTAGTTCACAAGTCTTGTATCATTGTCCTGCGCCCTGTTGAACTCCTCATACACCGATTCAAGCTCAGTATGGAAAAGACGAAGTACAATTTCAGAGAACCTTTCCTTCTCTATTTTCAGCCATTTTTCAAGTTCGTTATTCGGAATATTGTTTTTGTAAACCGTTTCATCAAACCAGGTATGCGCATTGGTACCACTGGCTCCCAGAGAAGAAATCGCTTTATCATATTCATTGGCAATGGCATATTGGCTGGCTTCCTGGGAAACTTCATCAATCTTTTTGTAGATTTTCCTTTTCTTTTCAGGATTCTGTTCTGCTTTATGTTCTTCATATAAAGCCGAGATCTGATCAAGAAGTTCTTTTTCCTTTTCCCAGTTCTGGGTTCCGATTTTTGAAGTTCCTTTAAACATCATATGCTCAAGATAATGTGCCAGCCCTGTATTATCAGCCGGATCATTATTACTTCCTGTTCTTACCGGAATGAAGGTTTGTATTCTTGGGGCATCAAAATTCTGAGCAAGAAAAACCTTTAATCCATTTTTCAAAGTATAGATTCTGACGTTATTTTCGTCATGGGTTACCGTAATATAGTCGTATTGGTTGTTATCTGTATGTACCGTTTCCTTATATTTTCTGTCTGTCATATATAAAACTCATTTCATCCCTTAGAAACCGGAATGCACTACAAATGTAAGGAATCAAAAAAAATGTTAGCCTCTTTTTATCATTATTACATCTATTATTACAGTTGAGAAGGTGAATCATTCTACAGAAACTGTTTGTCAATCCCGTATACCATTATATACAATCACTATAATTTCATATTCCCAACTCTCCAACTCTCGAACTTTATAAGGAGCTATTTCCTGCTATCCATTCCTACTCCTCGCGCCCGTGCACTCCAACGCTGTCACCCTGAGCGAAGCCGAAGGGCTCCACACCTAAAACCGACCCTCCGACGCAAGCTGCGGGGTAACCATTTCTATCAGGGCTAGGGTAGGAGTCGTTAATGATAAGTGGTTAATGATGAATGATGAATGATGAATGATGAATGATGAGGTTCTGGTTATTGAGTTTCGAGGTTCGGGTTTCCAGATATAAAAGGAATATTGGTTTGAATTTTCATATTGCAGAATTCTATGGAAACATATTATTGAGTGTAAATCCCTATTTCCATTGTATCATTCTGCAGGAATCCAAATTCTTTACAAGAGCGCTTGTAAGTTGGCAGGATAATATCTGAGGTCTTTTAGCAGTTAGTATTAGTCATGTCATGCTGAGCTGAGTCGAAGCATTATAATTAATTACGGGTACAGGAGTTAAATCTTATTGTTCTATATTATATATAAATATACTCTTTAGTTTCGTTGAAGAAAGTCAGCTCTCTAGCCTGGTCTCTCTATTATATAAATATATACCTTATTTGATCATAGTACCCCAAACCCCGCATTCCGCATCCCGAATCATCCCTCTCTCCCCTCAAACCCTCAAACCCTCAAACTCTCCCACACTCCCACACTCCCACGCTCTCACCCCGATTCTCCAAACAAATGTTTAAAATTTTTCCCCCTGCTACCCAGTTCTTTAGGAACAAATATCACTGTAATGTAAAATTTATGTTCAATAAACTTGTTTTGCGTTGTAGGAAG
>NZ_QGTV01000032.1:0-41124 GCF_003182335.1 Chryseobacterium sp. AG844
ATTGTATCGAGTTTGCAATTGGGATTTTGTATATAATCCCCGTTCATATTCAGAGACAACTTGTCGTTTGAATGCCTCACTGTATTCTTGGACAGAGGACGATGTTTTTTTTAGATTCATAAGGATGACTAATTTTATGGTTTTTTAGTCAACCTTTTTCAGGACGAGACATACAATAAAAAAACCGCACAAATTGTGCGGTTTTTCATATTTAAATTCAATTATATTTTTATAAAGAATAATTTGGGGCTTCCTGTGTGATAATTACATCATGAGGGTGGGATTCTTTCAATCCGCTTCCTGTAATCATTACCAGCTTGGAATCTTTTTGAAGGGTTTCAATATCTTTTGCTCCACAGTATCCCATACCGGCTCTTAAACCTCCTGTCAGCTGGAAAATAACATCTTCCAGTTTTCCTTTATGTGGCACTCTTCCTTCAATTCCTTCCGGAACGAACTTTTTAGCTTCACTCTGGAAGTATCTTTCTTTACCACCTCTCTTCATTGCTGAAAGACTTCCCATTCCCTGGTAAGATTTGAATTTTCTTCCCTGGAAGATAATTTCTTCTCCCGGAGCCTCATCTGTTCCTGCTAAAAGAGAACCAAGCATTACTGCTCCTGCACCACTCGCAATAGCTTTAACGATATCTCCTGAAAGTTTGATTCCACCATCAGCGATTACCGTTACATTTTTTGACTTAGCATATTCGTAAACGTTATAAATAGCAGATAGCTGAGGAACACCTACTCCTGCAACTACTCTTGTTGTACAGATGGAACCCGGTCCTACTCCAACTTTAAGCACGTTGGCTCCTGCTTCAATAAGGTCTTTAGCAGCTTCTGCAGTTACGATATTTCCTCCTACAACATCAAGGTTCGGATATGCTTTTCTGATTTCTGAAATTTTATCTAAAACTCCTTTAGAATGACCATGTGCAGAATCAATGGCTACAATATCAACTCCAGCCTGTACTAAAGCCTCAATTCTCGCTAATGTATCTTCTCCTACACCTACTCCGGCTCCTACGATAAGACGTCCGTTTTGATCCTTATTAGCATTAGGATATTCCAACTGATTATCGATATCCTTGATCGTAATTAAACCTACAAGTTTGTTATCTTTATCTACGATAGGAAGTTTTTCAACTCTGTTTTTAAGAAGGATTTCTTTAGCTTTTTCAAGGTTGGTATCTTTATCTGAAGTGATCAGATTATCTTTGGTCATAATCTCTTCCACTTTCATATCAAGATTTTCCTGATATTTTACGTCTCTGTTGGTAATAATTCCGATCAGAACATTATCAGCATCCACTACCGGAAGGCCGGAAATCTTATATCTTGACATAAGATCTTTAGCTTCCCCTAAAGTATGATCTTTAGATAGCGTAACCGGATCAGATATCATTCCGTTTTCGGAACGTTTTACACGGTTTACCTGAGCTGCCTGCTCAGCAATTGTCATGTTTTTGTGGATAAATCCTAACCCTCCGACTCTTGCTAAAGCAATGGCCAGATCAGCTTCAGTAACAGTGTCCATCGCAGCGGAAACTATCGGAACATTCAGCGTGATTTTGTCGGTAAGTCTTGATTTTAATGAAACCTGGTTAGGTAAAACTTCTGAATAAGAAGGGACTAGAAGAACGTCATCGAAAGTGATGGCTGTCTCTACAATTTTGTTATGAATAGACATCTTTACTTTCTTTGCAAAATTAGGTTATTTTGGTGAGATATGAAAATCCTTTTTGATAGTTTAAATAAAATTTAATAATCAATAACTTAAATCGAAAAACCGCCCTTTTGTAAGAACGGTTACGGTACAAAATAATTGAATAAGTTTGAAACTACTTTATTTATAGGTTAAATATGATCATGTAAGATCTATTTGATGAGACTTCCATTTTCATCAATATTCTCAATATGGGTCTGATTATTTTTATCGATGTATAATTTTAATCTTACTTTCCCTTTATTATCGCGGATAAATATGCCTACATCACCATTGGCTGTCTTGCCTGCAAAAAAGCGTTCACTTCCCAGTTTACCTTTTTCCTGTAGTTGTGCGAATGCTTTTTTTGAAGCTTCCGGATTATTCAGTTTCTTTATAGAATCAGCAGCCTTAATAATATCCTCCATCGGGAAATCATCAGGTCGATCCCAGAGCTTTAAACCATATACTCTTTTTTTATCTTTTCCTGAACCTTCAAAATACTGAAGCTGCATAATCTGATCTGTATTTCTCTGGTCTACAGAATAGACCATTCCGGATTCTTTCTCATTGCCGTCATACACAAGCCCTCCACATTCATCTCCCAGGGAATTGAAAAAAATAAGTCCTGCTTCTCTTTCACGGGGTTTCATTTCCTTATGATTCACCAATCCGGGATGCTGACGCTCCTTATTACTGATAACCATCTTTAAAGTTCCATCTTTCTCAACGATATTGATACGTTCTACATCTATTTCTTTGAAACGTTCGTTGGAAGACTGATTTTTAAAAGCAAGAAGGAAAAACATTACACATAGTACGGTAAGTACAGCGGCGTAGATTTTAAGGACCCGGACTTCTCTTATTAATTTCTCCATGCGGTAAAAGTTTTGGGGATTAGTTATCAGGATTATTGAACAGCAACGGAATTAATCATTTTGGGATGTTGATATCATTTTTAGTTTTTACTTGATTTGCCTTAAGCTTCCTCCTGAAATTTTATCCACTTTAGCATCCAGCTCAGGGTTTCCTTTCAATTTTACATCGGCTCCTGAAGAAACATTTACTTTCAGTTTGTCTGTAACCAATAAGGAAAGACTTGCTCCCGAAGTAGATTCAGCTACTGCCGTGGCAATTTTAAGGTCATCTGCTTTACACGAAGCGCCACTGCTCGTTTCTATCACGGCGGAAACAGCTTCTCCGGATAAGCTTACACTTGCTCCGCTTGAGGTATCCAAAGCCAGTTTCTGTGTGGTAAGTTCAGCAGTCAAAACAGCTCCGGAACTCGCTGTAACATTGGCAGCCTGTCTCGCATTAAAAGTTCCTTTAATAACAGAACCTGACTCTGCTTCAATCTCCATACTATTTTCATTAACAGGATTCACTGCTGTAAAAATACTTCCGGATGAAGTTTTTATACTTTGAAGAGAAGGAGCAGAAACATTAACATTAAGATTTTTAAATCTCAGATTACGGACTCCCTTATTGTCTACGTATATTTTCAATACTCCGTCTTCCACCTTGGTGATAACATATTGAAGTTTATCTGCATCTGCAATTACTTTTACACTGCTGGTATTTTCCTGCTTGAAGGTAACATTTACTCCCACGCTGGCATCTATTTTTGAAAATTGGCCTACATTCCTGTTATCTCCATTCAGATAAGAAGAGGTATTGCCTGATGTAAGGTCATTTCTTACAGAACTCGTCACAGAAGATGTAGTTGTTTCACCAGAATTAATGATCTTATTAACATCCGACAGCTTCATCTTTCCATTGAGGATAAAAATGATATTCTCTTCTTTGGAATCCACATTAAAAACCAGATTCTCCAGATAGTTGTCTTTTTCTTCTTCAGCCAGAAATTTCATAGAAGTTCCGTCACTGCTCATGGACATCAGCTCATTGAAGTTGAGAGCGTTTAAAGCCTTGTTTATTCTCTCTGTTTTTTCTTCATTCATTTTTATGTTCGCAAGATTTTCATCTTTTAAACGATCCGGGAAAGTAATTTTAGGAATAATCAGAATTTTAAGTCCTTCTACATCGTTCAGTATAGGTTTTATCTTTCCGATATAGGCATCATTAACATCAATGGTATTCAATAGCTTGAACATCGGTTTTTTGATGTTGATAGAGGTTACTCTTCCTCTTTTTTCAAAATCCTGAAAAAGCTTGTCTAATTTCTCAGTCTGTGCAGAATAAGTTGCAAAGCTGCTCAGCATTATGGCTATTATAAAAAATATTTTTTTCATGAGATTGATCTGATTTTTAGTATTCGCTGTCAAGATTTTCATTTTTTTGAGAAGATGCTACTGTTTTTTTTAACTCACTTCCTAACTTCATAAAGGAGTATTTTGCAACATCTATAGCTTCTTTTTCACTGCTGATTCTTTTTCCGTTTACAATGACATAAGAATCATTGTATGCTGTTGCAGAATCATTTAAATTTTTACCCGGGAAGGAAGAATTATCAACATATCTGGGTTTTCTTTCTTTTTTAAGCCTTCCTCTTTTTGGCAGAATATCATCCATTACATCTTTTTCTGCCACCTGGTTATCCTGAAAGACAGAATCTTTTTTCACTCCGGAAATAGAATCGGTATGATTCACCGCTACTTGTTCCTGGTGATCACTGTTCTCTTCCATAAACCCGGACTTTTGTTTTAAGATTTCATCTTTTACCAGTTTTTCTCTGTCCTGCACATCTGCTGTGCCGGAATTAGTATCATTAAGAAATAAGCCGATTCCGAAGACCAGCATCACACTGGCGGCCATCCAGAACCATTTGGGAAAAGAGGGTTTCTTTTTTTCTTCCAATGGAATAATAGGTACAGCATCCTGTTCAGGTTCCGTACTTTCTGCAGTTTGAAGAAAATCCTCAAAGCTCCAGTCCATTTTTTCTTCCTTGATCTCCCGGAAGACTTCGTTGTATTTATCTTGTAATTGATCTTTTTTCATAGCTCATCAGTTGTGAGATTTGTTCTTTTACTTTTTGTCTCGCACGCATCAGGTTTACCCTTACTGCATTTTCCTCCATTTCCAGCATTTCAGAAATTTCGGAAACATCATATTCTTCTACATCTTTCAAGTGGATGACCATCTTCTGTTTTTCAGGGAGCTGATTGATAAATCCTACAATATGTTCCTTAAGGTTATCAACTTCCATACTGTAAAGCTCCGAGCGGTGAAGCTGCATATCCGCAAAGCCGATTTTTACGTCGTGATGCTTCAATCTGTTCAGGCATTCGTTCCGGACCGACTTCAGCGCATAGGATTTAAAGTTCCCGAATTGCTCAAGCTCATCCCTCTTCTGCCAAAACTTCATCATGAGATCCTGTACTACATCTTCCGCTTCATCACTGCTCATGACAAACCGCTTCGCAAAACGATACATCTCGTCTTTGAGAATAAACACCGTATTCTTGAAAGTTTCTTGGGTCATGAGTTTTGTTTCTTATAGGTAAGACAATTGCAGTTACTTATCTATTACATCAAAAATAAAAAAACTTCAAAAAAATTTGAAGTTTTTATTATAATAGAATTAATACGTGTCAAAAATATGTTTCAGAATCGCTTTATCTTCTTGTGTTAAAGCAACTTTTCTCCTTGCCATGGCTCTTTCTGCTACCTCATATACTTTATCAAGTTTGAATCTTTCATCACCTTTCAATCCGCCCCATGAAAAGTTTTCTACAAGATTAGGCGGAAAACCTGGTTTGAAGATATTCGAAGCTACTCCAATTACCGTTCCTGTATTCAATTGGGTATTGATGGCTGTTTTGGAATGATCTCCCATAATAAGACCTGCAAACTGCAATCCAGTATCTTCGAATGCTTTTGTTCTGTAATTCCAGAATTTTACATTTCCATAGTTATTTTTCATGTTTGAAGAATTGGTATCCGCTCCGAAATTACACCATTCGCCAATCACAGAGTTTCCTACAAAACCTTCATGCCCTTTACTGGAGTATCCGAATATAATGATATTATTTACTTCCCCACCTACTTTACAGTGAGGACCGATTGTGGTAGCTCCATAAATTTTAGCCCCAAGATTAAATTTGGAATCATCGCAAAGAGCGATTGGCCCGCGAAGATGACAGCCTTCCATAACCTCAGTATTTTTACCGATATAAATCTTCCCTGTTTTTGTATTGATGGTAGAGAATTCAACATAAGCTCCTTCTTCAATAAACAGATCTTTTTTATCACCTAAGAAACCATTGGTTGAAGACAATTCCTGTGAGGTTTTTCCTTTGGTAAGAAGCTCAAAGTCAAAATCAATCGCATGATGATTATAGGTAAACAGATCTTTTGGCCTTTTAAAGAAAACAAGATCTTCCTTAATATCCGTCATTTTCTCAATCTGGTTCAGAGAAAAACCTTTCATATTGATTTTTGCGGCGATTAATTCGTCTTCATACACCAGTGCTTCCCCTTGCTTAAGGTCTTTAATCTGTTGAATCACGGTTTCTGTTGGCAGGAAATTCGGAACAAGAAAAAGGCTTTCTTTTTCTTCCGGGCTTTTAAATTTATCCTGAAGGTATATTTCTGTGAAATAAGTTACCTCAGTGTTTTCAAGTATTTTCTGCCATCTTTCAGAAAATGTAAGGATTCCGCATCGCATCGCAGCAACCGGGCGGGTAAAAGTAAGCGGAAGAAAATCTTCCCAGTATTGTGCGTCTGAAAATACCAACTGCATCATTCAGTTTTTAAGTTTAAGGTTTAAAATTCAAGATCAACAAATTTACAATAAAAAAAGTCTCCCAAAAATTGGAAGACTTTAATATTTTTAATGTACAAAAATTACTTAGCGAATTTTTTATACTTGTTCATGAACTTATCAACTCTACCTGCAGTGTCAACTAGTTTTACTTTACCAGTGTAGAAAGGGTGAGAAGTTGAAGAGATTTCCATTTTGATTAGAGGATACTCTTGTCCTTCGTACTCGATAGTGTCTTTTGTTTCTGCAGTAGACTTGCAAAGAAACATCTCGTCGTTACTCATATCTTTGAAAACAACAAGTCTATAATTTTCTGGGTGGATTCCGTTTTTCATAATACTATTTTTAAAAAAATTAAAGTTTGCTTTCGAAATAGTAATGGATATTTCTCTGCTAAATTTTAGGTTGCAAAAATACAACATTTTTTTAAAATTCCAAATACTGAATTCAATATTTTTTTATTAATAAGAAATTCAAAGTATTTTCGTTAAATTTGGAACTTACTTAAACTTTAATTTCAATGAAATTCAAATTATTACTGGCTTTTTCCTTCTGGATGTTACTTGTAGCAGTATCATGTAATAAAGATGACATAACGTTTGACAGCCCTACGCAGGAGCTTCGTTTCTCAAGAGATACGGTATTTTGTGATACGGTATACCATCAGGTACGTTCAGAAACTTATGTTGTGAAAGTATATAATAATGAAGATAAGGACATTATGATCCCAAGAGTGAACCTTGAAAAAGGAGCCGCTTCATTATATAGAATCAATGTAGATGGAAAACCGGGATATGATTTTAAGAATGTTCCTTTAAGAAAGAAAGACAGTCTTTATATTTTTGTTGAAATTGCCCCGGAAGCTACAGGACCGGAGGCCATAGCAGAAGACAAAGTTCTTTTTACCGGTCCAACAGGACAACAGCATGTAACTTTATTTTCTGTCGTTCAGGATGCAGAATTTTTTATTCAGACTCCTGGCAACCCGAATGTAATTACCAGTTCCACAACGTGGAATAATGATAAAGCAAAGATCATCTACGGAAATCTTACCATTAATCCTAATATAACATTGGATATCAATCCCGGAACGAAAGTATACTTCCACAAAAACAGCGGAATGAAAGTTTCTTCGGGAGCGGTCTTAAATATTAACGGTACTCAGGCGGATCAGGTTATTCTTCGCGGAGACAGAAATGATCCTTATTATGATACGATTCCTAAAAACTGGAATTCTATTAAAATGGAGGCCAATTCTACCCTTAAGATGAACCATGCAAGACTTTTCGGAGGTACGAGAGGACTGGATATGAAGCAAACCAATGCTACCATTACCAATTCCTTCATCCATACTTTCTTTGAATACGGAATTTATGCCGTGGGTTCTACCGTGAATGCCAATAATCTTGTCATGAACAATTGCGGTTTATCATGTATCGGTATTTTCCTTGGTGGAAAACATAGCTATACTCACGCTACGATTGCCAATTACTCCAGAAAGATGAGTTCTTTTGACAGAGCAGGAATTTTTGCAGCCAATGAATGGAAAAATGATGCCGGGCAATCACAGCAGGGCGCTTTGCAGCTTCTTGACATCAAAAACAGTATTGTGTATTCTGACCGGGATGATGCGGTTCATTTCGAACAAACCCCAGGCCAGCAGTTTGAATTCTTACTTCAAAATTCATTGATCAAATATACCAGTGCAACGGGATCCGGTTTCACTTTTGACAATAATCCGAATGTGATACAAACGGTGAAGAATGCAGAACCTCAGTTTGTCAATTATTTTATGGCTAAAATGAATTTAAGGGTAAAACCTGGTTCTCCGGCTCTTGGAAAAGGAAATACGGCTGTTGCAGCAACGGTACCTTTTGATATCGTTAATGTTTCCAGAACCACTAACCCAACTTTAGGAGCTTATCAATAATGGAAATTACACAGTTACAGCAGCAGGTAGATGAATGGATCAAAACCATCGGTGTAAGGTATTTTAATGAGCTTACCAATATGGCCATGCTGACAGAAGAAGTGGGTGAAGTAGCAAGGATCATTGCCAGAAGGTACGGTGAGCAAAGCGAAAAAGAAAGTGATAAGACTAAAGATCTTGGGGAAGAACTGGCAGATGTACTTTTTGTTACGTTATGTCTGGCCAACCAAACCGGAGTCAATCTACAGGATGCTTTCGACAGAAAAATGAAAATAAAAACTGACCGTGATAAAGACCGGCATCAGAACAACGAAAAATTGAAATAATATAAATGATGAGTTATAAATAATACATCAATTTGTAACTCATTATTTTTTTAGAAATGTAGATCATAATGAAGCTAGAAAAATCAAAATTATCAGGAGATAAAACAGTACAGATCAGCGGTTCGAAGAGTATTTCGAATCGTTTATTGATTCTGGAAAGTCTTTTTAACAATATAAAAATCGGGAATTTATCCAATTCCCAGGATACTCAGCTGCTGAAAAAAGCTTTATCTGAGAATACCGAAGTGGTAGATATTCATCATGCGGGAACAGCAATGCGTTTTCTCACTTCTTATTATTCTATTCAGGAAGGAAAGACAACTGTTCTTACAGGTTCCGGAAGAATGAAAGAAAGACCTATCAAAAATCTGGTAAGTGCTTTGAGAGATCTTGGAGTGGAAATTGAATATATGGAGAATGAAGGTTTTCCCCCTTTAAAAATTACAGGAAGAAAGATTACTGAGACATCAGTCAATGTTCCATCCAATATTTCAAGCCAGTTTATCACTTCACTGCTACTTATAGCAGGAAAACTTGAGAATGGATTGGTGATTAATCTTGTGGGTGACGTTACTTCAAGATCTTATATTGAAATGACGCTTGATATCCTGACCAGATTTGGTATTCAAAGCAGTTTTGAAGGAAATACCATCAAAGTAGAACCTTTCACTCCTGACAATTCCGCAGTAGTACATTATGAAGTGGAAAGCGACTGGAGCTCGGCTTCCTACTTCTACTCTATCTGTGCATTAGGAAGAGAAAAGATTCATCTAAAAAGTTTTTACAAAGAATCCACACAGGGAGATTCTGCAATTGCCAACATCTACGAAAAGTTCTTCGGAATCAAAACTACATTCTCTGAAGATGAACATCAACTAACGCTTGAACCTCAGCCTGATTTTTCTTTCCCGGAAAAAATTATGCTGGATATGAACGACTGTCCGGACATTGCACAAACTCTTTGTGTAACAGCCGCCGCTTTAAAAATTCCTTTTGAGATTTCCGGACTGGGGACCTTAAGAGTAAAGGAAACCGACAGGCTTCTGGCTTTATACAATGAGCTTAAAAAGCTGGGTACCGAAACAGAGATCACAGATTTGACGATTAAATCAATCAGTTTTGGAGAGCCACAAAGCCATATTTCTATTAAGACCTATCAGGATCACAGAATGGCCATGAGTTTTGCACCATTTTGTCTGATCGGCGAGCTCAATATTGAAGATGAAGATGTAGTAGAAAAGTCTTATCCAATGTTCTGGAAAGATCTTGAAAGTATACTGATTCATTAATGAACACTTTAAAGTGTGGTAATCTGAAGATGATTTTTAT
This sequence comes from Chryseobacterium sp. AG844, assembly GCF_003182335.1. Classification (NCBI taxonomy): domain Bacteria; kingdom Pseudomonadati; phylum Bacteroidota; class Flavobacteriia; order Flavobacteriales; family Weeksellaceae; genus Chryseobacterium; species Chryseobacterium sp. AG844. The sequence goes on from NZ_QGTV01000032.1 coordinate 10,014, forward strand.
TTTCTGATTACCACATTTTAATAATGAAGCTGTTTAATAAAACCATTAAGAAGAATTGAAGAAATAAAGTATAGTTAAGATGAATCATTCTGATTTTTAAGCTTAAAAGCAAAGCTCATCTTAATACTCTCAACACCTTAATACAATCTTAATGTTTCAAAAACAAAAGTTTAAACGAGTTGAATATAATAATGATGAAACCTTTCTTTTCCTTTTTGATTGTCTTAGCTGTTTCGGGTTTATCTGCTCAGAAGCTGAAAAATTTTTCGGTTCCGAAGGGTTATATTCAGATTGCAGAAGCCAGAGGTGATCTTGACAAAGATGGAAAAGATGAAACGGTCCTTGTATTTAATACTAATATAAAAGCATCATACGAGCAGAACCCGGAAGGTACAAGTGACTATAAAAGGGTTTTCTATATTCTGAAAAAGGAAAACAGTGGTCTGAAAGTATGGAAAGAAAATTCTGATATCATTTTTTCAAGCGGATTCGGATTTTATCCTTCCGATAATACTCTTACAATCAATATAAAAAATAACTGTCTTGTTATCGAACAGCTGTTTTTTACCAATTCAAGGCATTCGCAACAATATAAACATACGTTCAGATTTCAGAACGGAGATTTTTATCTGATAGGTTTGTACGATCATTTTGAAGATACCTGTGATTTCAGTTTTACGAATGAAATCAATTTTTCTACAGGCCAAGTAATTGTTGACAGAGAATATTCCTCCTGTGAGGATCATACCAAACTACCCGAAAACTCACATAAAGAATTTACTCATAAATTCCCGGCTCTTATTAAAATGAATGATTTCTTTATCGGAGACCACAAGTTCAAAATTCCCGGGTTGAAGGAGGATTTTGCGTTTTAAGAGAGACTTCTATCTGGAAAAGCTATATCTTTTGAAAACGCAAAGAAAACAATTCTATAGTTCTATTTAAAGAAAGCAAAAGGCGACAATGTCGCTGATGAAGCTTAATTGTTATGCATCCGCTTAGAAAGAGTCAATTTATTGATTTCATCTTTGCTTCCTCTCTATATCCGGAACCAAAATAAGCTTTGCGTTAATAAAAATCGTCGTTTTTCTTCTTTCTTCCAGCTCCCTTACTTTATACCAACTTAATTATCTCTTAAAGTTAAATTAACTCCTAGTGCTTTGATATATTCTTATTTTTAAGCTACCTTAAAAATAAAAAAACTATGTTCAAACAAAGCATGAAACGTATGACAGCCATCACTCTTGGAGTGGTTACTGCATCCATCTTTTTTTCCTGTTCAAACGACAGTATCATGGAAAGGGATTCCAACGAAAACAATGTCGCTTCTTTAACAAAAACAGTCGGCAGATCTTCATTACTGCCTGTTTCTCTGAATAGCTGGATGGCCGGTCTTCAGGATAATATTTCTATTTCAAAAATATCAATTCCAGGTACTCATGATTCCGGAGCACGTATAGATGCCCCTGTTGTATCAGGTACGGCTAAAACCCAGGACCTCAGCATTGCAGAACAGCTGAATGCCGGTGTACGTTTTCTGGATATCCGCTGCAGACATATTGACAATGCTTTCACCATTCATCATGGTGCAATTTATCAGAATATGAATTTTGATGATGTACTGAATGCCTGTTATACATTCCTTCAGAACAATCCTTCAGAAACCATTATCATGTCTGTTAAAGAAGAATATGATGCTTCCAACACCACCAGAACTTTTGAACAGACTTTTGATTCTTATGTACAGAAAAATCCTTCTAAATGGGATCTTGGAGCAAACATTCCTACGCTGGGCGCTGTAAGAGGAAAGATCAAATTACTAAGAAGATTCTCTTCAGGAACAACTAAGGGAATCAACGCTTCACCCTGGGCTGATAATACAACTTTTGATATCAATAACTCAGGCGTACAGCTGAAAGTTCAGGATTATTACAAGGTAACCAACAATGATGATAAGTGGAATGCAATCTCCAGCCTGCTTAACGAAGCTAAAACTGATACGAATGGCAAACTTTTCTTGAATTTCACCAGCGGTTATAAACCAGGAATCTTCGGGATCCCAAGCATTCCTACCGTATCCAATAATATCAATCCAAGACTTAAAACATTCTTCCAGACCAATACTCAGGGTACATTCGGAATAATGCCGATTGACTTTGTGAATGCCGAACTTTCTCAATTGATCGTTAACACCAATTTCTAAATTATTATTTGTTAGATTTATTCAAAGGCTGTCTCTTTGTTGAGACAGCCTTTTTGTTCTGCTTTTATCTCTCGCAGATTTTGCAGATAACGCCGATTATCCACAAACATCTGCTTAATCTGTGAAATCCACGGGAGCTTTAAATTAATTTATAAAAAAAGCTGTTTTAAAAACGAAACAGTCTCTCTTTGTAAAAGTAAAAAAAGTGTAAACCAAAAGCTATTTCTGAATTCCGTAAGCAGCCAGTATTTTGTTGAAGATCTCAGTGTTTTCGAACAACCCTGTGAACTCTTTTGAATTGGGTCCGTACGCAAAAACACTTGACGGAATAGAGGTATGATCATTCGTACTGAAATTCCCGAATACCCAACCCTCTTTCAGACTGCCATCCAAAAGTGTCAAACCTCCGGTTTCATGGTCTCCCACTACAATCACTAAGGTTTCTTTATTTTCGTCAGCAAATTTCATAGCTTTCCCTACCACATGGTCGAAATCCAGTAATTCTGTCACCAGCTGTTCTATATTATTGCTATGCCCTCCTCCATCAGTCTGTGACGCTTCAATCATCATAAAGAACCCTTTTTTATTGTTCTTTAAATCATTTAAAGTAAGCTCAAAGGCATCTGCAAGCCAGTTTCCTCTTCCATTGCTGATTCTTTGTGAGGCCAGAGGATCAATAACCAGCGTACGGTTATTGATTTTCGTTACTGATTTCAAATCCTGATAGAGATCGATTCCGGCATCTTTAAATTTCTGTATATTTTCCTGAGACAATCCACTTGTAGGGCCACCAATCAGGATTTTCGTTTTTGAAGCTGCAAAATCTTTCAGAATAGGTTCCGAACTGTTTCTGTTATCCGAATGGGCGTAGAAATCAGCAGGCGTTGCATCTGTAACATCTCCGGTGGAAATCAGGCCTGAAACCATTCCTTTTTCAGAAATGATATCAGGGATCTGTGCCAGTGCTTTTCCCATGTTGTCAACTCCGACAAAAGTGTTTTTGGTTTTCACTCCTGTTGCGAACGCTGTAGAACCCGGTGCTGAATCTGTAATATAGGCATTGGATGAATTGGTCTTGGAAAGCCCTGTGGATTTCATATTGAAAACATTCAGTTTCCCTTTATTAGCTGTAAAGGCAGCATAATATTGTGGTAAAGAAGTTCCGTCCGGAATAAGAAGGATGACATTCTTTACTTTTTTCTCCACACCATCTGACTGATACGTTGGAGTATAAGTGGCATATTCCTTTGTATTCTTATAAAAATTTTTCGGAATCGTGTTCATGAATTTTTTAAGATCCGGAATATGATCTGTATTGATATAATCTACGCCTAAATCCATCAGATTTACCCATGCATTCGGAAAATCCGGAGCTCCATAAAAACGAACCGGCTTTTGCTGAGCATGGGCTTTGTCTACAGCAGTTTTAATTTTTGCGGTTTCTTCATCCCTTGGAATTCCTTTCCCATTCCATTTTACCAATCCCGGAAGATCTGCACTGAACATTCCGATTCTTTTCAACTGATCTGCAGAATAATTTTGGTCAATATCTCCGTCAAAGTAAAGATAGTTGGGATAGTTCTTAAAATCTGCAGGCTGAGGTCTTCCTCCGGTAATGACAATTTTAATTCCGGAATTTCCGGTAATCTCCGGATATTTTTCCAGCGTACTCACCAAAGCTGCCAGTGAAGTTTTATAATCCTGTTTTATATCAATCAGCAATTGAAGTTTCTTACCTGCATCAGGGTAAATATTCCCTTTGTTCAGTTTAATCTGTTTAGAAATATTATCGAGATAAAGGTTTTCCAATGTTCTGTCTGCGGAAAGTTCCTTTTCGGTATGCGCTACCCAAAGTTTTCCTTTTACCAGAAAAACATCTGCCTCAATGGAACCGAAGTTAGCATAATAAGCCTGCCAGAAAGGGATGTCCTGCATATAATCATTATGTGAATGTGCATTCCCTACATTATAATTTAGATAATTCTGTGCCTGATTTTCAGAAAAAACAGCAATGGCCAATACAGCCCATATTTTTGATAGTTTCATTCGTTTAACGTTATTATTTTACAGACCAGATGGAAAGGCCTGCCTTTGAAAAAACTATATCATCACAGAAAGTTCTGCAATGATATAGCGGCTTGTAGATAAAGATTAAATTTTACCAGCCTTCATTTTGTTTAATGATCCCGTGACTGTTTACGATTTCAGCCTGTGGAACTGCCCAAACATTATGTACAGCCGGATTAAAGTTTCTTGCGGCCCAGACTACCTGTCCATTGATACCATGCAGAGGTTTAGCATAAGCAGCCTGCGCATCTCCCCAACGCACAAGGTCTCTGTGTCTGTCTGCCCATTCACCCGCCAGTTCGCAACGTCTTTCATGCTTCAGATCTGCCATTGTACATCCGTTTTTAGCAGATAAACCTGCACGTGCTCTGATCATATTGATCTCCTGATCAGCAGATTTTCCCTGCATCAGTAAAGCTTCTGCTTTAATCAGGATCACCTCAGCATAACGCATAATCGGAACGGCAAGGTCTGTACATGGATAATCTCCGTTGGCACTCACGTGACCACTTTTCAACTCATATTTGAAGGCATCCATATATTTATTAAACTGGTATCCGGTAAGGGAATTCGTAGAAGCGTATATTCTTTCTTTTCCGTTGAAGGTAAATTTATCTCCAATTTTCAGAATGGTAGCACTTCTTCTAAGGTCTCCCGTTTCGTATTCATCAAATAACTCTTTTGTTGGCTGAAAATATCCCCATCCGTTATATTCTCCCCATCCTTTGTTTTCAAGCATTACCCCCGGAAGAATACTTCCCCAGGCAGTAAACTTTGTAGTTCCGGGAACAGACCAGATGTATTCTGAACTGTAGTTATTTTCAGCTTTGAAGACATCAGCAAAATTACCCAATAAAGCTCTGTTTCCTTTGGTCATTACTTCGTTGGCCCAGAACTCCGCATTCTTCCAGTCTTTCATAAACAGGTACACTTTTGCTAACAATGCCCAGGCTGCCGCTTTATGAGGTCTTCCATAGTCTTTTGCAGGAAGTTCTGCCTGTGCAGGTAATAATTCAGCAGCTCTTTTCAGGTCATTGACAATGTACGTGTAATTTTCCATTACGTTGGCTGCTCTTGGAATCGGGTTGGGATCCGGATCTTTTGAACGGTCGATGATAGGAACACCTGCTTTTTCATTTCCATAAGAATAGGCCAGTTCAAAATACATTCTGCTGCTCATGAACAGAGCTTCTCCCAGATATTTATTTTTTGTTGCCTGGGAGGTTTGAATATTATCAACGTTACGGATCACACGGTTCGCAACTCCAATCACATTATATCTTTTGTTCCATTGGGTTTCAAGATCACCTGCCGCGATATAATTGCTGCTGAAGTTTTTGGCGTTATCCGCCTCACTTTTTGCTCTTCCGGTTACCATATCATCACTGGCATTGATAAACCAGAACAAACCTCTGCCGTAAAATTCACCATCGAATAAAGGCTTGTACATCGCGTTTGCCCCGGTAATAAGATCGTTTTCTGTTTTCCAGAAGCTGGCTTCAGTAGGGGTTCCTTCAGGTTGAACATCCAGTTCGCCTGTACATGACAAAAGCATTACGGATATTCCTGATACTAACAATATTTTATTGAAAAATTTCATTTTTTTACTTTTTGTTGGTTAAAAATTATAATCCGATCTCTACCCCGAAGATGAATGAGCGTGCCTGAGGATATCTTCCGGTATCAACTCCGTAAGAGTTCATTCCTACTTCAGGATCAAATCCTGTATATTTCGTTATAGTAAACAGGTTGTTGGTGGTTACATACACTCTCACTTTGTTTACATCCAGTTTATGGTACAATTCTTTTGGTAATGAATACCCGATGGTAAGGTTTTTCAGCCTTAAGTAAGATCCGTCTTCCACGTAGAAATCTGATACTTTGGAATAATTTCCACTCGGATCGCCGTGTACCAGTCTTGGGATATCGGTATTCGTATTCTGAGGCGTCCATGCATTCAGGATATCTCGGTCCATGTTATAGTTTTGTCCCGTTCCACCCGGATTCAACGAAATAAACTTCATTCCGTTGAAAATTTTGTTTCCGTAAACGCCCTGGAAGAATAAATTCAGATCAAAGTTTTTCCAGGTCATATTGTATGAAAAGCCATAGGAGAACTTAGGGTATGGACTTCCAAGATTAACAAAATCATTATTATTAAGCACTCCGGTATTTCCTTCCTTTTTCAGGAATTTGATATCTCCCGGCTTGGCATTGGGCTGGATAAGATTTCCGTTGGCATCTTTATAATTGTTGATTTCTTCCTGAGTCTGGAAAATCCCTCCGGTCTTATAACCATAGAAGGAATACAGAGGATCGCCTACTTTCACCCGGGTTGGCTTCAATACACCTCTTACTCCGTTATCATTGATGAAGATCTCATCCACATTGGCAAGCTGCTTCACCGTATTTTTTAGTTGACTCATCGTAGCTCCTATTGAGAACGTGAAATCGCCGGAAACTACTTTGTTATAATTGATTCCCAATTCGTATCCTTTATCCTGGAATAATCCCGCATTCACATACTGATTATTGTACGTTGCCGTACTTGGCAAGCTTACGTTGAAGATCTGATCTTTGGAATTCTTCACAAAGTAATCGAACTGTAAAGAAAGGCTGTTGTGAAGGAATGAAGCATCTACCCCAAAGTTGGTCTGCTCAGACTTCCCCCATTTCAGGTCCGGATTCGGACGTGTGGTGGCATAATAAGCAATATTCTGGGAAGGATCCTGTCCGAAAATCACATTATTATCTCTCGTCATCAAAGGATTCACTGCCTGAGGTGAAATTCCTCCAAGATTACCCAAAATACCGTAGCTTCCTCTTAATTTCAGACTTGAAAGCCATGAGATATCTTTCATAAAGTTTTCTTTCGAAACCACCCAGGCACCGGAAACGGCATAGTAGTTAGCAAATCTGTTTTGTTTCGCTACCAGTGAAGAGCCATCACGCCTTCCCAATAAACTTACAATATACTTTCCGGCATAGTCGTAATTTACTCTCGCCAGATAAGAAACCAAAGACTGTTTGAATCTGTAACTGGAAACATCTTTATTGGTATCCGCAGCGTTCTGAAGGTGCTGGAAAACCTCAGCTTCACTTCTGAAATCATATGATTTTGCCACAAAACCCTCATCAATTGTTTTCTGGAAAGTAAAACCTCCAAGGAAATCGAAATTATGCTGTCCTGCTGAGATCTTATACGTTAACAATTGTTCTGCAAGCGCTGTTGAAGAATTATTGGATTGGTATTCCAGATTATTGGTATCAAAAATTTTCCCAATCTCAAGGACTCTGTACGTAAAGTTTTTTACATCCCCCAGCTTAAAAGTCTGTGAGAAATTGGAACGGAATTTTAAATCTTTTGCCAGTGTAATTTCAGCATAAGGATTAATTAAAATCTCGTGGGTAGGATTTCTGATGCTGATTCTTTTAAGATACGCAACAGGGTTGATCATATCTCCATAACCACCCGCCACATCAATCGGCAGTCCGGAAAAAGCACCGCTGGGTGTATATACCGGAACATTGGGCGGATAGTACATAGCCGCCACCAAAGCTCCTGTATATCCACTTTTGGTATCAGCTGTATTGCCGTCAGAGTAATTATAGTACATATTTTCTCCAATCGTGAGCCAGTCTTTTACTTTATGTTCAGAATTGACTCTGAAATTGTATCGTTTTGCCTGAGTATTCAGTAAAATCCCCTCAAGGTTTCTGTGGTTCATGCCCACAAAATATCTGGATTTCTCACTTCCTCCGCTAAGATTAATATTGTATTCCTGAATAGTTCCTGTTCTGAAAATTTCTTTCATCCAGTCTGTTCTGGTAATTCTTCCGTCCGGATATTGATTAGGATTAAAAGCAGTTGGCAGACTTCCCAGTTTCCCCGCATTTTCATAGGCTTTGTACATCACATCCTGAAATTCTGCCGCATTCAGGGATTCTTTCAGCCTCCATGCCTGGTTTACGCCGTACTTAACATCAAAATCTACTGTTAGATTTCCTTTCTTCCCTTTTTTAGTGGTAATAAGAATAACCCCTCCGGAAGATCTTGCTCCATAAATGGCCGCAGAGGCATCTTTAAGTACAGAAATATCCTGAATATCATTCGGATTGATAGAGGGTGTTCCGTTGAAAACCACTCCATCCACCACATACAAAGGTGTTTCTCCATTGATTCCTCCCAGACCACGAATATTGACCTTCGGTGCTCCGTTAGGATCTCCACCTTCGTTCACTACAGTTACTCCGGGAGCTTTCCCCTGAAGAACTTCTCCTACTCCGGATAAAGATCTGGAGGTTAGCTTATCCAGCGAAGCCTCCGAAACGGCTCCGGAAACTTTACTTTTTTTCTGTGTTCCGTAGCCGACAACAACAATCTCGTCGATGGATTTTTCTTTTAAGCTGTCTTTTTTTTGAGCGAGGAACACCGGTGAAGCTGATATTGCACCAATAAGTAATACCCTTCCCGTTAAATACGTTACGGATACAGGGATTTTAAATACATTCATGATCTCCTTTTTGATTAGGTGCAAAATTAGATCAGTCTGCTTCCATGCCTCATTAAGGTTTTCTTATGTTTTTATTAAGAATTTTTAGATTTTTTCAGGCACCATCTACCACAAAATAAAACTAAACGACTGTTTTTCAGAAATATATGTAATTAAAAATAATCATTCCTCCGATGATAAATAATGAATTAATATTAAGTTTGTCTTAAATTTATTCCATGATAGAATAAAAACGCATTCAGCGGTTTGAACGAAAAATATTTTAAGAATCTAATTCTTAAAACACAAACTATACTTATTTTTCTGTATAAAAGTTAACTGTTTTTTTTACAAGATTCAACTTAACAATTCCACTTCGTATTCCCATAAAAATATTTTCCTCATCGAATACCACTACGGAGTTTGGATACAGTCCCCCCCAAAACTGTTCCCTGAAAAGGAGTGTAGCTTTTTGATCCACTACTTTATAAAAGCCATGAAAAGAAGCAATATAAATACTGTCATTGAATATAGTTAAAGCTTCTAATGAATCCCCAAAGGATTCGACTCTATTATAAGTGAAAGCTGAATCTTTTTTTAATTCATACAAACTTCCCCATATACCTGAGCCTTCTGTGAAATAGATCTTATTCTGAAATCTGAAAATATCAACAATGTTTCCAAATTTTATTTCAATTTTTTCTCTATCTTCTTTAGGCTGGAAGTATAGTGCTCCCCCAAATTCTCCTTTATTTTCTCCAATCAATGTTCCATCTTCAATTTCTAATTCAGAATCTTTTTTGTAATAGCTGGTTTTTTCCACAATCAATCTACCATTATCTTTTTTGACAGCATAACAGTCTTTAGAATGAATAAGAACGAACCATTCCGGAGATTCTACTTTTGGAATAGAATGTTCAGTGAAATTCTCCGGAATTTTAATTTCTTGTCCTGTACAATAAAAGCTAAAATTGAGTATGAATAATATTAGCAGTTCTTTTTTCATCATTAATTTAAAACGTAATTAATTACTAAATTTTACCGGAGTTAAAATATAATAACTTTTCCAACACTGATGGATTATTTCTAAATATTTTAAATCAGTTAGAGAATACATCCAACTTTAAAGCTTTATCCATATCAAAGTTCATTTTTCTTTTTTTACATTTGCTGAAAATAGATTTTACTTTTGAACAGAGACCTTTAAAACGGCTGAAATGAAATCAGAAGAAAAATAAAACATTAAAAATCATACGAATTCAATGACCATCATTATAACAGGAACCTCATCAGGAATCGGGTTTGCATTGGCAGAATATTTTGGTAAAAAAGGACATAAAGTATACGGATTAAGCAGAAAATATACAGAAAGCCAATACTTCAAATCTATCCCAACTGATGTGACAGAAAATACTGCAGTTCAAAATGCTGTAGCTGAGGTTTTAAAAACAGAAAGCAAAATTGATGTTCTGATCAACAATGCCGGAATGGGAATGGTAGGTGCAGTGGAAGATTCTACGAAAGAAGATATTCTGAAGCTTTTCAGCCTGAATCTTGCCGGACCTGTGCAGATGATGAGTGCCGTACTCCCGAATATGCGTACGCACAAATTTGGAAAAATCATCAATGTTTCCAGTATCGGAAGTGAAATGGGTCTGCCTTTCCGTGGATTTTATTCGGCTTCCAAATCCGCATTGGATAAAGTAACTGAAGCGATGAGATATGAAGTTTACCCATGGAATATTGATGTATGCTCTCTGCATCTGGGAGATATTAAAACCAATATTGCAGACAACAGAGTCATTGCACAGGTTTCCCAGCCTTATAAAAATGTTTTTGACAAAGTATATGCGCTGATGAATTCTCACGTGAATGACGGAACAGAGCCTTTGGAAGTGGCGGAATACATTGAAAAACTTTTAGCAAAAAATAAATGGAAAGCGCATTATTATTTTGGTAAATTCGGACAGAAAATCGGGGTTCCTTTAAAATGGATTCTTCCGCAGGGAACTTATGAGAATTTGATGAAGAAGTATAATAAACTGGATAAAAATTAGTTGATTGATAAGGCGCATTGTCATTCTGAACACAGACTGAAAGTCTGCAAATGTAGTTCAGAAATGCAGTGAAGAATCTTTTGTATTTATAGAGATTCCTTTTCATATTCAGAAGAATAAATTGAAATTACTTTTAAAAATATTTTTTGTACTGTTCTGCGTTTTTACACAAGCGCAGAAGAAGCAGTATTGGCTGATTGATACGGAGACCAAGGTCAGGAAAAAAGTAAAAGATTCTACTTCCGCTGTAAAATTTCTGGATTCATTAGCCCAGAGTAATTATTTCTTTACCCAGCTGAAAGACGTAAAAATAAAAGGTGACAGCACGGAAATTTTCTACGATAAAGGAAAGAATTTCAACGAAACGTATGTCAACCTTACAGATTCTCTTGTTCAGAAATTAAAAATCCAGAAAGATTTTTTCACTAAAAATTTAGACTCCACCAAGAAAAGTATCAACAAGACTTATATTGATGAAGGGTATTCTTTCAGTAGAATCAAATCTAAATACAAAGGTCAGAAAAACGGCTATCCGATCGTAGAACTTGACATCAACAAGAATGATAAAAGAACAATCAACGGATTCGTAGTAAAAGGATACGAAAAAGTTCCCAAAAGATTTATCAAAAACCTGGAAAAGGAGTTTAAAGATAAAAACTATGATGATAAAAACCTTTTAGCCATCAACAAAACCTTTCAGAGTCATCCTTTTCTGACCCTTGAACGGCAGCCTCAGACTTTATTTACAAAAGATTCCACCAGTATTTACCTGTTTCTGGAAAAGAAAAAGACAAATACTTTTGATGGGGTAATCGGCTTCGGGAATGATAAAACTTCCAAGTTTACCTTAAACGGGACAATGAATGTCAATTTCAGGAATATGTTCAATGGTTTTGAAACCGTGAATTTATACTGGCAGAGAAACCCTGATAAAGGACAGACTTTCGATCTTAGGGTAGATATTCCGTACCTTTTCAAATCGAATGTCGGGATGGATACAAAAGTAAATATCTACCGTCAGGATTCTACGTTTGCCAATGTAAAATTCCTGCCTGCCTTTTATTACCACATCAACAACCGGAATAAAATAGGTCTAAGGGCAACTTTGGAAACCTCTACTATTATTGACACCTTATACGTTCAGGGAAAAGACTACAACAAAAAAGGGATCGGGATATGGTATGAAATGACTGAGCCTACAGATATTGACCTTTTCCTTTATAAAACAAGGATCAATGCCGGATATGATTTCTTAACAACCACTTATTCAAAAGATAATATTAAAGCCAATCAAAACCAGTTTTATTTCTTTGGAGAACATAATTATCATATTTCAGGAAATCACTTCCTGAACATCAAAGCGGAAGGTGCGATGATGGATTCTAAAATAGAATTCTCTGCCAATGAATTATACCGTTTTGGCGGCTGGAACTCCATGCGGGGTTTCAATGAAAACTCGCTCGCCGCCGACTTCTATTATTACGGAAGTTTGGAATACAGATATCTGATTGGTAACCAGGCTTTTTTTGATGTCTTTGGCCAATATGGTCAGCTCAACAATAAATCTTTAAATGTAAAACCCAAGCTCTACAGTGTCGGGCTCGGTTTCAATTTCTTCATTCCTATCGGTTTGATGAGCTTCCAGCTGTCTAATGGTAATGAGTTCGGAAATCCTTTTAAATTTAATGATATTAAAATCCACTGGGGAATTCTGAGCAGGTTTTAGAAATAGAAAGGAAGAGGGAAGCTGGAGGCTGGATGTTATCAAAGTCACAGTTTTACTATTCTATTATTATTAGAAAGTTTTTATTCAGAAATTTATTACTGTGAGCTTCAAGAAGTTGACAACACCACAATAACTTCCAGCCTCCCTCTCCCAGCTTCCTAACAATATTTATATAATAAAGCAAAAGTCTCCATACAAAAGACATTTTCTATTTTACTTTTCTATTAATTCTTCATGTTAAAAAATATTAAATCGTATTTTTATTTTAATGCATCATTAAAGTACAGGTAACAGTGCTCTGCTAAATTTGCTTTCAAAAAAATGAAGAAAACTCTAGCCACTTTTGCCGTTTTTTTACTTCCTCTTTATTTTTCCGCACAGGAAATCAATATTTCAGGAAATGTAAAATCAGAAAACGGTTCTAGTGTTTCCGGTGTGAACATCACCGACAAAAACACAGGAAAGACTGCTACTACAGATGAAAATGGTAATTTCACTATTTCTGCAAACCCAAAAGACATTCTTGAATTTTTTGCTCCTGATTTTTCCGTTTATACCGTTGAGGTTTCTTCCAAAAAACAGTATTCCGTTGTCTTAAAAAAGCAAAACGAAAAGCAGATTGAAGGCGTTGTTATTACCGCTTTAGGTATTGCCAAAAAGAAAGAAAAAATCGGATATTCTACTCAGGAAGTGGGAACGAAACAGTTTGAAACCATTACTACACCGAGTATCGGGAACTTATTTTCCGGACAGGTTGCTGGTCTGAATGTTTCCAATCCAACGGGAATGCAGCAGGCCCCACAGTTTACATTGAGAGGAAATTCCAATCTCGTTTTTGTCATTGATGGTGTGATTGTCGAAAAAGAGGTTTTCCAGAATTTAGACCCTAATAATATTGAAAACATCAACGTACTGAAAGGAGCTACCGCTTCTGCTTTATATGGTTCAAGAGGTCGTTACGGAGCTGTTTTGATCACCACAAAAAATGCGAAGAAGAAAGGATTCTCCGTTGAATTCTCTCAAAATACGATGATCACAGGAGGCTTTACCAATCTCCCGAAAACCCAGACTGAATATGGTAACGGTTCTCATGGGAAATATGAATTCTGGGACGGAGCTGATGGCGGCGTGAATGACGGAGATATGATCTGGGGGCCAAAGTTTGTTCCAGGTTTGCAAATTGCCCAGTGGAACAGTCCGATTAGAGATAAAGTAACAGGTCAGGTCGTTCCGTGGTATGGAGCTGTGACGGGAACTCAGTATGATGATAAATCAAGATATGAAAGAGTCCCGATTGACTGGAAATACCATGATAACTTAAGTACATTCTTAAAACCAGCAGTGATCAACAATAATAACTTTGCGATCAGCTACAGAAACAACAAAGACGTCTACAGATTCTCCGGGAATTTCATGAATTATGATGACAGGGTTCCGAATTCATACCTTCAGAAATACGGAATTAATTTTTCTTCTGAAAACCATCTTGGTGAGAAATTAATCTTTGATACAAAATTCAACTTCAATCAGGCCTTCACCCCTAATATTCCCAACTACGATTACAACCCAAGCGGACATATGTACACCATCCTGATCTGGATGGGAGGCGATGTAGACGGAAAGGCACTGAAAAATCACATGTGGATTCCCGGAAAGGAAGGAAGAGCACAGGCCAACTGGAACTATGCCTGGTACAACAACCCATGGTTCGGAGCTGAGTATTATAAAAATCAGAACAGAACCGATATTATCAATGCACAGACAGGCTTAGAGTATAAAGCAACCCAGGATCTATCGGTAAAAGGGAAAATATCTCTTGTGGAAAACCACAGCAAAACGGAAATTTTGAGCCCTTATTCTTACTTCAATTATAGTGCGCCGAGAAGCGGAGGTTATATTTTGAAAGATAATAAGACATGGAACCTGAACTATGATGTTTTAGCCACCTATAAGAAAAAAATATCTGAAAACTTTGATTTTACGATCAATGCCGGAGGTTCCGCTTTCTATTATAAAAACAACAAAAATGAAAGGTCTACGGACGGATTGAAAATTCCTGAAGTGTACACTTTTGAAAACTCTATCGGAGCGCTTAAAAATTATACCTATCTGAAGGAAAAGTTAATTTACAGTGCTTATTCAACCATAGATATCGGATTGTATAATGCGTTCTTCATCAATATTTCCGGACGTAACGACTGGTCTTCCACACTGCCTAAAGCCAACAGGTCTTACTTCTATCCTTCTGCTTCCATCAGTGCGGTTATTTCAAACCTGGTAAAATTGCCGGAATCTATTAATCTGTTGAAGCTTTCCGCTTCATGGGCCAAAGTTGCCTATGACTTCCAGCCTTATTCCATCAGAAATTATTATCTGAATAACCAGGGAATCACATTCAACGGAAATCCTACTTATTATTATCCAACAACGCTGAATGTTGAAAATATGCTGAAACCTGAGCAGACAAAATCTTATGAATTAGGGCTAAGTACAGGCTTCCTGAATAACAGGATAACTTTGGACGCTACTTATTTCAGAACATTAGATTATAATAATATCCTTCAGTTCCCTGCCGCAGAATCATCAGGTTTTACTTCACAATATGTAAACGGGAATGAGTATACCACAAAAGGTTTTGAAATTACCCTTGGTATGGTTCCGGTAAAAACAGCTGATTTCAGTTGGAAAACCTTAATCAACTGGAGTACTTATGAGCAAAAGCTGACTTCTATTTATGATAATATGCCCAACTACCTGAACATTAAGTTAGGGGAAAGAATGGATAGCTATTATGACTATACATGGCAAAAGTCTCCGGACGGGAAAGTCATTCTTGATGCCAATTCAGGAATGCCGACCAGAGCTAATGCTCCGACTAACTTAGGACATTTCAATCCGGACTGGACTTTCGGTTTCAACAACTCATTTAAATATAAAAAATTTACTTTAAATATCGGAATTGACGGAAGCATTGGAGGGATAATGAGATCGCAGGTAGTAGAAAAAATGTGGTGGGGTGGAAAACATCCTAACTCCATAGCGTACAGAGATCTTGAATACGCGAATCCGGGAACCTATTATTTTGTACCGGATGGGGTCAACTACAATCCTGCAACCGGTCTTTATACTCCGCACACGAAAGCCATCAGCTTTCAGGACTGGGCACAGAATTATCCATATCAGGCAAGAGTAACGCAGGATGAAAGTGAAGAATTTGCCAACGTTTTCGACAGAACCTTCGTTAAGCTGAGATCGGTAGTGCTGGAATACGATTTCTCTTCATTACTGAATCCGAAAGGAATGGTAAAAGGTTTCACGGCCAATATTTCTGCTTATAATTTAGCCATGTGGAAAAAATCAAAGAACCTTTACTCCGATCCTGATTTCCAGATCAGATCAGGAAGAGAGGGTGATGTAAGCAATGATATTCAGGATCCTTCCAGCAGATGGTTTGGAATCGGTTTTAATCTTAAGTTTTAACTAAAAAGTACGTCAAGACAATGAAAAATACTATAAACAAAATGAAAGCGCAAAAAGGTAAAACGGCAAAATGGCTGATGAAATCTATGTTTGCTGCGGGATTCCTTACCTTGGCTTCATGCGAATCCAACCTTGATACCATCAATGAAAATCCTAATGACCAGGCCAGCATTGATCCTAAATATCTTTTGACCTACGTAGAAAAATACACTTTCCAGGTAAATGGAGATAATATGTATGCCTCAAGGATGATGATTGGTACCGATGGTGAAAATTCATATCAGTATATGAAATGGAATGATGCTTCTTTTGAAGTTTATACCAAAGGGCTGTTAAATACAGGGAAGATGATGCAGGAAGCAGAGAAAAGAGGAAATAAAAATTATCTGGCCATCGGAAAATTCTTGAGAGCCTATCATTTCTTCAATATCAGTTTAAAAGTCGGAAGCGCTCCTTATTCTGAAGCAGCCAAAGGTGAATCCGGAATTACACAGCCTAAATATGATTCACAGGAAGCCATCATGTCCGGAATTTTATCAGAGCTCAAAGAAGCCAATGATCTTATTAATACCAGCGATAAAATTGAAGGTGACATTGTATACAACGGAGATGCTTTAAAGTGGAAAAAACTGATCAACTCCTTCCGTCTGAAAATTCTTATTACTTTATCTAAAAAAAACACAGTAGGAAGTTATAATATTGCTACAGAATTTGCTTCCATTGCAGGAAGCCAGTCTATCATGACTTCCATTGCTGATAACGGTGAACTTAAGTTTGCTGATGCTGCAGACAGCCGATACACTATGTTTAACAACAGTGGATATGGTTCTAGTTTGTATATGGCAGATTATTTTATCAATATGTTCAAAGACAGGCATGATCCACGTTTGTTCACTTTTGCAGCACAGACTACAGGAGCAAAAGAAGCCGGAAAAGCAATTACAGATTATACAGGATATAACGGAGGAAATCCTACTTCTCCCTATTCTGATAATGCTGCTTTGATCACTGCAAAAAATATTTCTAAAGTAAACGATCGTTTTTATAAAGACCCTACTAACGAACCTGCTTCTGTATTAAGTTATTCAGAACTTGAGTTTATTCTGGCTGAAGCTGCGGCCAGAGGATGGATTTCCGGATCTGCCAAAACACATTACGACAATGCTGTTAAGGCAAGTTTCAATTTTTATCAGACTTATGTAAAAAATCCGGGACAATATTTCTCAGGCTTTGATGTAAACCAATATCTTGCAACTCCTTTGGTAGTGTATAATGATGCTGATCCTTTACAGACACAGCTCGAAAAGATCATGACTCAAAAATACATGATGATGTTCCATCAGGCACAATGGACTTCTTATTATGATTATCTGAGAACCGGTTATCCAAATTATCCGTTAAAGTCCGGAGTTGCTGCACCTTTCAGATTCAGATATCCGCAATCTGAATATAATTACAACAGCAATAATTTAAAAGCTGCTTTAAACGCTCAGTACGGAGGAAATGATAATATCAACTCCAAACCCTGGTGGTTACAATAAAAATCTGATTATTTTTATATAAAAACAAAGAAACCGCAGGAAAATCCTATTAACTTGCGGTTTCTTTCTTATTACGATTGAACATGAACAGAAGAGAATTTTTAGAAAAATCAAGCCTTTTATTAGCTGGATTAGGAACGTCAGGAGTTCTGCATCCTTCCATTTTAAAAGCTTTAGCCATTGATCCGGCTGCCCAGTCTACATTTTATGATGCAGAACATGTTGTGATCCTGATGCAGGAGAACCGTTCATTTGATCATGCTTTTGGCACTCTTAAGGGAGTAAGGGGCTTTCTGGATAAAAGAGCTTTTATAAAACAGGATGGACATTCCGTTTTTTTCCAAAAAAATGACGAAGGGAAATATGCTTCTCCCGCCCGTCTGGATTTAAAAAATACAAAATCTACCTGGATGAGCTCACTGCCACACTCATGGGCAGATCAGCAGAAAGCACTGAACAAAGGAAAATTCGATCAGTGGCTTCAGGCAAAAGCCTCAGGAAATAAAGATTATAAAAATATTCCGCTGACATTAGGATATTACAACCGTGAAGACCTTCCGTTTTATTATCAGCTGGCAGATGCATTTACCATATTCGACCAGTATTTCTGTTCTTCACTCACCGGAACAACTCCCAACAGGCTATTCCTTTGGTCCGGAACATTAAGGGAACAGCAAAACGGAAAAGTAAAAGCCAATGTTGTTAATGAAAACATTGACTATGATAAAGCGAGACAGGCCAGATGGAAAACCTTCCCTGAGATTTTGGAAGAACAGAATGTTTCATGGAGAATTTATCAGAACGAAATCAGTCTTCCAAAAGGAATGTCCGGCGAGCAGGAAGCGTGGTTAAGTAATTTTACAGATAACCCGATTGAGTGGTTTTCAAGATTCAATGTTAAGTTTTCAAAAGGATATTATGAAAACATTCCCAATATCATAAATTATCTGAAAAAGGAAATTGAAAAAAATCCTGATCAGAAAAAAAGACTGGAAGCCATGCTGGCTGAAGTTCAGGAAGATCAGGTGAGGTACCATCCTGACAATTATTCAAAACTTTCAAATGAAGAGAAAAACCTGCACGAAAAAGCTTTCACCACCAATGTACATGATCCTGATTACTGGAAACTGGAGATCGGAAAAGATGAAAATGGTGAAAGGCTTGTCGTTCCCGAGGGTGATGTATTATTCCAGTTCCGTAAAGATGTGGAAGAGAAAAAGCTTCCAGTGGTTTCCTGGCTGGTAGCCCCGGAACATTTTTCTGATCATCCGGGATCACCATGGTATGGAGCATGGTATATTTCTGAAGTTCTGAATATTCTGACCAAAGATCCTGAAACCTGGAAGAAAACCATATTTATCATCAATTATGATGAGAATGACGGGTATTTTGATCACGTATTGCCTTTTGCCCCGCCGGTGAATCCAAACCAGCCTGTTGATATGAACGGAAAAGAAGGGGTGGAATATGTGGATAAAACTCAGGAATATATGAGCAATCCTGCTTTGAAAAGCTATGAAAAAGTAGAAGGGACTGTCGGATTGGGTTACAGAGTCCCTATGATCATCGCTTCTCCCTGGACGAAAGGAGGTTTCGTAAACTCTGAAGTATCGGATCACACTTCTGTACTGCAGTTTCTGGAGAATTTTATTATGAAAAAATTCAAAAAGAATGTTCATGTTGACAATATCAGTGACTGGAGAAGAGCGGTATGCGGTGATCTTACATCAGCTTTCAATTCTTCCAGTGTAAAAGTTCCTCAGATGGATTATCTTGATCAGAAGGATTATGCTAAAACCATCAACGCAGCTAAAAATAAACCTGTCCCTAATTTGAAATGGTATTCTGAAGATGAACTTAAAGATAGCCTGCTTGACATTCAGGAAAGAGGACTGAAACCTTCCAATCCATTGCCTTATCATTTCCATGTAAATCTGGAAGGAGACCATATAAAAATGACTAACCTGAAAGATAATGGGGTTCCTCTTTTGGTATATGACAGAACTCAATTCGACAATAATAATTATCATTTTTCATATGCTTTATATGAAAAGCAAACGCTATCCCATACTGTTCAGCCGGGAGCTTATGATTATGAAGTTTTCGGTCCCAATGGCTTTTTCAGGAAATTTAAGGGAAATAAAACTGTAGAAACAGAGGTGATCTTGACGAATATGACCTCAAAAAATCAGATTGAATTAATTATCAGAAATCACAAAAAGAAAAATTTTTCCATCAGTCTGGAAGATCTTTATACAAGAAGCGAAAGAACAGTTTCTGTACAAAAAACGGAAGAAAAAATCATTATTGATCTTGATAAATACAAAGGCTGGTATGATTTGAAGCTAAAATTAAACGATCATCTGTGGCACTTTGCCGGAAGAATAGAAACCGGAAAAGTTTCCGTTTCTGACCCGCATTGGGCTTAAAAACGCTTATAATATTGATAAAATACTGCACAACTTTGGGCAGTATTTTTTTTGAGTTATTTCAGCTTATAATGCATTACATATGATAAATAAGCAGTTATAAAAAAATTGTGGTATATTTTTTTCAAAACCTGTTGAATTTTATTATCTTCACTTTACTAATTAACAGTGTCATGAAAAAACTAAATTTAACTATTGCAGCGTCTTTATTTGCGTTTGCTCTATGCGGGAATCTGAGTGCCCAAGACCTCGCTACAGATAACCATACGGTTACCATTTCTATTCCCGAAGTTGCATTGGTAGATATTGAGCCATCAGCAACAAAAAATATTACCCTTGGATTTACAGCACCTACTGAAGCAGGAAATCCCATTATTCCAGCTGCAGCCAACACTACTTTGTGGCTTAATTATTCTTCTATCAAATCTGTGGCAGACCCTACCCGTAACGTAAGCGTAAAAATGAACGCTATCATTCCTGGAGTAGATCTTAATGTAACGGCGGCAGCAGCCACCGGAGCAGGAGCAGGTACATTAGGAACTTCTGCAGGTCTGCTTACATTAACTGGTACTGACCAGACTATTATTTCCGGTATTGGAAGTGCTTACACTGGAAATGGAGCTAATAACGGTCACAATCTTACCTATGCAATCGCTGCAGGAAGTGGTCCTGGAGGGGTAGCAGCTTACGCCGATTTACAAGCTACAGCTACTGTTGCGGCTACCGTTACGTATACGATATCAGACAATTAGAATTTAATTTAAATTCAATTTCGCGTTTCAAAAAACAAGAAGAAGTTGTTATTCAGTTTCTTCCTGGCTTTGTATTATTAATGATTTAACTTCAAACTTTACACAATGATAAAGCGTATCCTTCTTTTGATCACCCTGATTTTGCAGTTCAGCTTTTTACATGCCGGTATTGTGATTCTCAACGGGCTTACGCATTCTTACAAAATAGAAAACGGAAAGGTTTATAAAGGAAAAGTTGCCATTGAAAACACGGGCAGCAATCCTCAAAGTGTAAAAATATTTTTACAGGATTATACCTACCATGCGGACGGAACGATCAATTATACAGCATTACGTACCAATAAACGAAGTAACGGAGAGTGGCTGAAACTCAACACTAATCTTGTTACCCTTAAAGGTAAAGAAAAGACTGAGATCTTCTATGAAATAACCATTCCCAATCAGGCAATGGATCCTGGAAGTTATTGGAGTGTGATTATTGTAGAGCCGGTAGAAGAGATAAAACCCAGCGACGGTAAGCCGGGAGTAAGTATCACTTCTGTTATACGATATGCCATTCAGGTCATTACAGATTTTGAAACAGAAAAGGCCCAGCCGGACCTTAAGTTTGAAAGTGTAAAGGTGGAAAAACAGGAAGGAAAACAAACAGCAAAGATAGCAATAGCCAATAATGGCAATCTTTACTGTAAACCGACAGCTTCCATTGAAATCTATAACCGCAAAACGGGTGAAAAAGTGGGAACTTATTCAAGTTTAACCATGGGGCTTTTGCCAGACACCTCCAAAACATTTTACATTGATATCAGTAAAGTACCCCCTGATAAATACAAAGCAGCTATTATAGCCACCGATGAAGAAGAGAATGCTTTTGCACTCAATGTGGAATTAGAAGTAAAGAATGATTAGAACTTGGACTTTATTTATTATCATATCACTTTTCCCGGTATTTATTTTTTCCCAAGAGCAACCCAACAGGTTGATCAGTAAAAAAGATAGTTTATTGCCGGGAATGTCTACTTCTATTCCCTTCACATTCGAAAATAATTCGAAGGAAACCAAAACATATGATATTTCAGCTGTCACATCAAGTCCCTCTGTTAATCCTATTCTACCAAAAGGAGAATTTCAGATTCTTCCGTATGAAACATCAGTATATCTGGTTCCTTTACGCATCGCAACAGAAACAGAACAGGGTACTTATTCTGTAACCCTGAACATTATGGACCGCAGTAATGGAACAACATTTACAAAAAATTCAAAAATCGTAGTTTCCGGAAACAGAAAGCTTTTGGTTACGGCTTTAAATACCCCTGAATTTGTAAGAGCAGGAGAAACAATCCGTGCTTCTTTCCTTTTGAAAAATAATGGTAATGTTACAGAAAACATTGTTCTTGAAAGTAAAAATGCCGTAGTTGATAATGAGTCATCCCTTGTTCTTGCACCCAATGAATCAAAAATTATTACGATTCACAAAGTAACAAGTCCTGAACTTGCTCAAAATGAATTTCAGAACCTAAATCTTTCGGTACACCCGAAGAGTCATCCCAAAGAAATTCAGGATGTCTACGCAACTACTCAGGTAATTTCAGTAAAGCCATCTGAAAACGATATTTATCACAGACTTCCTGTTGCCCTCTCCCTATCTTTTATCGGAATGCAGAATATGGGAGTTTATCACGATGGTTTTCAGGGTGAAATCTATGGTAAAGGAACACTGGACAAGAATAATAAAAACCAGATTGAATTTAGAGCAGTTACCCATAATCCGGTAGAACTTAATACATTCACTCAATATGAGGAGTATTTTGTAAATTACAAAAGGGATAAATGGTTTATTCATCTTGGTGATAAAACCTATTCATCCTCCTATCTTACAGAATTTGCAAGATATGGGCGCGGGGCAGAAATCCGCTATGATTTTAATAAAATAAGCTTTGGGGGATTCTACAATCATCCCAGATTCTTCAGAGATATTAAAGATGAATTTAATATGTATTCAGCTTTTAAAATCCGGAAAGAGTCCGAAATTTCTGTGGGCTATCTCTACAAAACCCCGAGGAAGGAAGAAATCAGATATAGTGACGTACGACTTGACTCTGATGCGCATCTTCCTTATGCTAAAGGAAAATTCAAGGTTTCAAACAATATAACTCTTTCTGGAGAATTGGCATACAGTACTACACAAAAAACAGATGGAACAGCTTATTTACTACAGGCAGAAGCTATATTTAAAAAATTAAACGGAAGTCTGATGTATATGAGAGCCAGCCCTGATTTTGCCGGATATTTTACCAATACCAATACCTTTAACGGTAATATTTATTATAATATCACAAAAAAAATCAGCGTATTTGCCAATTATATGCAGGATGCCAAAAATTTCCAGAGAGATACATTGCTACTGGCCACCCCGTACAGAAAGTATTTTCAATATGGAGTGCAATACAAATATATTCCTACTGGTTCCATCATCCTGAATAATGGATATCAAACTTATAAAGACCGTTTGGAACCAAAACAGTTTGATTACTATGAACGTTACTTCAAGGTGAGTATCAATCAGCAAATAGGAGTTTTCCAGGTCAATCTGGATGGACAATTCGGTAAAACAGATAATTATCTGACCGGATTTAGTGGAAATTCCAGTTTTTATTCTGCGAATCTTTCATTTCAAAAATTCAGTACCTCATTTAACATCTTCGGAAGTTATGCTATAAGCTCAAGATATCAGCTTCAAAACCAGAGAAATTTTTATTACGGAGCGAGAATCTTCAGCAAGTTTTCTGATAAGACCAGCTTAAGTATCTTTTATCAGAACAATTACATGCCAGAGGAATATTTTAAAGACAGAAATCTGTTTGAGTTTCTTTTTCATCAGCAGCTGTTTCCGGGAAACGAACTTGATCTTTCCGGAAGGTATTCACTACAAAGAGGGGAAATCGGAGATAAAGATTTTATATTTTCCATGCGCTATACCTGGCGCCCCAACGTTCCTGTACAAAAAATTGCCGAGTATATTTCACTGTCCGGAAATGTCAGCAGCTTAGGATTAAAAAAAACAGAAGGAATAAGACTAATACTTGGAAGTTATCTGTCTGTTACGGATAAGGATGGAAATTATATGTTTAAAAATGTTGTTCCCGGCAACTATTTTCTTGAAATAGACCGTTCCACGACAGAAATCAATGATATTCCAACCCAGACTTTTCCTGCAGCGCTTTCATTACTTAATAAGGAAAATACTTTTAATTTCGGATTAACAACAGCGGCGACTGTTCAGGGGCATGTTAAGTTCCTGGAAACCGGAGATAAAGATCAAAATGAATTTAGCCAGCTGCCATCTGCTAAAGGAAAGAAGAAAAAAGAAAGTATTATTGTGGAAGCTACCAATAACGATCAGACTTACCGTAAAGTATGCAACATAGGAGAAGATTTTGATTTCACCTATCTGCGTCCGGGAGACTGGATTGTGAAAGTTTACCGAAATGGACTTGATAAGCGTTATAAAATTTCAACGGACAAATTTATATTTACTTTACAGCCTTCGGAAACAAAGAAAATAACGATCAATGTTGTCAAACAGCAGATAGAAATCAAGTACCAGCAGGAATCCTTGAAAGTAGGATATAATGAAATAAAAAAGAAGAGATGATGCTAATCCGTACTATATTGTTAATGGCGTTGTGTGCTTTGTCCGGTTTTGTTTATTCTCAGACCGCAAGTACAACTGTCAGTCTAACACTGCCTGTAGTAACTTTAATGGATGTTGAGCCTACAGGAAGTATTACATTAAATTTCACACGTCCTACCGAGGCTGGAAATGCACTGGTAGCCCCAACTCCTAATACATCAAAGTGGATAAACTATACATCTGCTATTGCTTCCGGAGGACTTACAAGAAGGATTACAGCATCTGTGAATCAAGTTATTGCCGGAGTTAATATAAGGCTGCAGGCAGCTGCGGCTTCCGGAGCAGGAGGTGGAACATTGGGAACATCTGCAGGACAGGTTACCCTTACTACCACTCCTACTACCATTATTAGCGGTATTGGTGGAGCATATACTGGAAACGGGGCCAATAATGGTCATGGACTTACCATATCGCTTTCCACCAACACGTATGCCAATTTACAGGCACAAGCCAATACAGCAATTGTCATCACCTACACTATCACAGAATAAAATTAAAAAATGAAAATAGAAAGCCCGTTTTTAAAAAAACAGTTCTTAAAAAGATATCTATATATTATTGCTTTAATAGCAGGTGCTTGCCTTAAAGGGCAAACTATAAACATTGCAGGAACGAGCTGGACTGCCAGTGTACCTGCCATTACGGAAGCAGGAAGTAACTATATCGGGACCTATGAGAATCCTTCTCAGTTAACACTATCAGGCAATTTACCAGGATCTTTTCTGAATGTTCTTTCAGCCTCAGGTGCTAAAATATCCATGCAGCTTGCTCCAACGTCCTGGAACAGCTCTCTGAAACTCTATGCGAAAAGAAGTGGAGGTACTACTAAGATAAATGGACTTTGCCTGGGATGCACCGCAACAATTACTGGTGGAACGGCCAATTATATAGAAATACTTCAAGCAAGTGCCGTAACGCTATCAACTATTACTTTTACAGGATTATTAGGAATCAGCAATAGTGTAGATTACTCAGCTATTAGTGTACAATTAGAGATTAGTGGCGTTTCTGTAACAATTCCTGCGGCGGCTTATAGTACTCAGGTAGTTTTTACAATTGGAGCCAATTAAACTCCAAAGCCAATCTATATACCACTTATCATAATTAATTGAACAATCCATTTAAAGAGATATTCAGTCAATTTGTATCTAAAAAAAACAATCCTTTTCAAAATCAGAAAAGGATTGCTTTTTAATATTTAGACTTAATTAATGTTTGGCCCACCAAAGAGGTGTCAGTACAGCATCCGTACCACCAAGTAATTGCACAGCTTTATCATATCCAGACTGATCTGTATTTCTGAAAGTACTTGGATATCTTAATCTCTGAGGGAAGTTCTGAATAGAATTCGTCATATAGTTCCCTGAGCTCAGATTAGGAAGGTTTGGCAATGGAGTTTCGATGGCTGGGTTTTCAAAAAACGGCAGCCCAAGTCTTCTCTGATCATTCCAGGATTCTAACGGTAGCCAAGGCATATTGGCAATATATTTCTGGGTAATAATCTTTGTCAGTTTATCATTTTTTACCGATCCGTTCTTATAAATGGTATTCACAGGATATTTAATTTCAACAGAAACTAAGTTCCCGGTTACAGGATCTTTATATTTCATGGTATGGCTTGCTCCCGGTTCTGTAATATGACTGTAAGAAACAGAAGTACCGTCACGGTTATAATCTGTTGAAGCAATATATTGACCATAGAATTGTGAAACTCCATTATAAACAAAACTTTCCTGAATTCCTTTATTATAAGCAGCTTCATCACTCATTGGAACGGTCCAGCCTTTCAATGCAGCTTCTGCCAGAAGGAAATAGGTTTCCCAGCTTGCAAAAAATATTCTTGCATTCTTACTTTCCCTGTACTGCTTACCTAAAGCCGGCATACATCCTACTACATTTCTTAAGCCGTTTCTCTGTCCTTTTACACCCCAGTTTCCAATAGTATAGGCGTTCCAGGTATTTACGGTATTTATTGTTATTTTAGAATTGTCTTCAAAAGTAAGATCTCCGTGATTGGTAGTTGCCTGGTTGGTATAAGTAGGATACAATGAGTAAACCGGGCTTGTAAGATCCCCCGGAATATAGAATGTTTTATAGGCTCTCGGATCAATTTTATTAGGTAATCCGTCCAGCCAGTATCCTGCACTTGGGTCGTTGGTCATTGTAGTGAACTGTTGATCATATTTTATACCAATATAATCAGATGCCTTTACCTGTGTATGTTGAGCTGCTGGTAATTGGTCTGTAGAATTTACTCCTCCTAGCCCAATGTATAAATTATTAAGGGTTGCTGATAAAATTTGAGAGTTCCATTCTCTGGACATTACACCTGTTAGCGCATCCCATCCCGGTTTTTCAGCAACTTTAAAATTATCTGTACTTGTAGCGATAAACATATTTGAACTTGCCGCTGCTTCAAATTCTGTTTTTGCTTTTGAAGGATCTACTTCGGCAATTCTCATGGCAATTCTCATCCTCATAGAGTTGGCATATTTTACCCATTGAGTCCAGTTAAACCCATACACCATATCATAGGCATTTTTATTGGACGGTACTCCTTGGGTTGTGTCCATTTTTGCGACTGCATCTTTCAATTCTTCCAAAATAAAATAATACACTTCTTTTTCAGAATTAAAAGTAGGATTCGTTCCCTGAAAAGCGTGAATAGGTTGAGGTCCGAAATTGTCCGAAAATTCACTCATTAAATAAGCTCTCCAGATTCTCGAAACCTGAATAACATTGTCATAATAAGGTTTTCCCTGTCCGGCCGCCTTTTTTTCATTAGCCAACTGAATGGCCGCATTCGCATTATTCAGCCAGTCTGAAATGTATTTCCAATATTCGGAAGTCCAGGAATCGTCGTAAGTTCCACCTGCAATTCCGGTTGTCAAATGCTGTCTTGCTGCCGTTTTCCAGTATAAAACAAAAACACGTTCTGCAATATTAGGATCTTGCTGGGCACCGAGAATTGAGTTATTTAATAAATATTCGGGTTCTGCCTTATTAGCGTCTACGGCAAACGGGTTATTATTAATGTCTTCAAAATCATTGCATGAAGTACATAGTAAACCAATCGTAAAAAATGATAAGATATATTTTTTCATTGTTTCAGTTGTTAATTAAAAGCCTAAAGTAATTGTAAATAAATAAGATCTTGAAGTGGGAAAAGCAAGGTTTTCAAATCCTGTAGCATTAGAATTAATTGCGAATACAGATTCCGGGTCGATTCCTTTAGCTTTACTATAGATCATCCATACGTTATTGGCCGTAAAAGCAACCTTAGCACTCTGTAAGGCCAGTTTTTGGAAAATACTTTTAGGAAAATTATAGGTCAGCTGAATATTTCTTAAACGAATATTGGTAGCATCATAAATGTTTTGCTCAGTAATTCCTAAATTTCCGGATGTTACAGCTCCCCAATAATCCTGTTGAGTAATTTCTTTTGTATTTGTTGTATAACCGCCATTTCCCTCCACTACGGCATCCAAAATCATATTATCACGTTTTCCTCCGGGCGCGGTGTCTGCAGCAAGTCCGTTCGCTTGTAATGCAGCTTGTGTTGCAGAGAAAAATTTACCTCCGATTCTTCCGTCAATTAAAAATGAAAGCCCGATATTTTTATAAACAAAGCTGTTTGTAAAACCAAACAAAGCTCTCGGGGTTTGATCTCCTAAATAATATTGATCAGGCGTTGCCTGCGGTAATCCGTTTTGATCCACAATCAATTTTCCGTAATAAGGACTGCTGGTATCTTCTACTCTTAAGAATTTTGTTCCGTAAATGGCTCCGTAAGGTTTTCCTACTTCTGCGAAGAAAGCAACGTTATCAAAACCTGATAAAGGATATTTTGAAACAATTCCATCAATTTTATCGATGTTGCTTTTCAACGTTGAAAAATTGGCATTGACATTCCACACAAAGCTTTCCTTCTTAAAGATATCTGTATTCATTACGAATTCAAACCCTTTGTTATGCAACCCTCCTGAATTAATCATCATTCTTTCATATCCGGAAAGTGGATTTATCGGAATGGCTATAAGCTGATCGGTGGCATTATTATTAAAATAACTTACATCCAGAGACACTCTGTCAAAAAACTTCATGTCTGCTCCAACTTCAAAAGTTTTAAGCTTTTCCGCATGTAAATCCGGATTAAAAAGTATCTTGTTCCTTGCAAGTACAATATGTCCGTTTGGATCAGTTGAAGCGATATATGTATTGTACAAGCTGTGAGGAGGTAAAGAGTTACCCACAATTGCGTAGGCCGCGCGAAGCTTAGCAAAGGTTAAGGCATTTAAAGTAGTACCATTTAATTTTTTCAGCATATCTGTCAAAACTAATGAAGTACTCACAGAAGAATAAAAATAAGACCTGTTATTTATATTCAAAGTAGAAGACCAATCATTTCTTGCCGTAGCATTCAGAAACCAATATCCGTCATAATTAATTTCAGCAGCAGCAAATACTGAATTAATTTTTTTCCACATATCAACTTCGGTTGTTGTAACAGAAGCAAGATCACTCGTATTAGACGTACTGAAAACATTGGCAATAACGAGATTTTGTGTGGAAAAATATAATGCTTTATCCCTGCTTTCCATCATCTGTCCATAAACAGAAAGCGATCCTCCCCATTTACCAACAATATCATCTTTTTTAGCATTAAGACTTATGATATAATTATTTTCATAAAACTTTTCCTGACCGGTAGAGTAAGAATTATTACGTCTGGATCCCGTCCAAACCCTGGTATCCGAATTTAAGGAATAGAAATCCGTTCCTAATCTTACATCTGCGCTCAGCCAGTTATTAAATTGATATTTAAGATAACCGTTTAATAAAAACCTGTCTTTTTTATCAGCGTTCAATGCATTATAAGCAGTCCAATAGGGATTAATTCCATTAGAGGTTATCCAGCGCGATGTCACTCCATTTTGCATCTGCCCCTCACGATAATCTCTTATATCAACATTTTGAGGCATCAGAAGGATTGCTGGGTAGTAATTCCCGTCACCTTGCCCTGCAGAGGGTCTGTTTGTACCTTTAACACTCATATACTGAGCTTTCACCTCAGTAGTCCATCTTTTATTAGCCCCAAAATTAGAATTCATTTTCGCCATAAAATTGAACCTCTCATATTTTGAGTTCGGAATCTGGCTATTACTGCTTAAATAATTAGCAGAAGTGTACAAGCTTGATCCTTCACCAATGTTCTCCTGAAAGCTCAATGTATGCTGAGAATTAGTTCCTGTCTTAAAAAAGCTTTTTAAGTTATCGTGGACTGTCATATTTGAACCTTCAAAAGTCGGTCCCCAGGAAGTTGTATTGTCGGTCCCCGTAGGATTGACCAAACCATTACTTCCTTGTGCGAAACTATGCTGCAAATCAGGTTTCATAAAAATATTTTCAAAACCTAAGCTTGTAGAATATGTAATTCCTAATCCCCCTTTTCTTTTACCGGTTTTTGTAGTAATCAAAATAACACCGTTTCCACCTCTGGAACCATAAAGAGCAGAAGCAGCACCACCTTTCAGAACAGAAAGACTTTCAATATCGTCCGGATTGATATCACTTAAACCATTCCCCATATCAAGATCCGGATTCCAGAAATCGTTATTAGAATCTTTTCCATTCTGCTTAGCCTTTGATCCTAAGCTATTACTTAACGGAACTCCATCTACCACAATAAGAGGTTGATTATCTCCTGTAAACGAATTAAATCCCCGCAGGTTAATTTTGGAGGAAGAACCTGGTCCAAAACTTCCTTTAATCACTTGTAACCCGGCAACTTTTCCTGCTAACGCATTGGTAACATTATTTTCTTTGGCGTCAACAAGGGTTTGTCCTTTCACATCCTGGAAAGAATATCCAAGCGCTTTTTTTTCTTTTTTTACACCATAAGCTGTAACAACTATTTCGTCAATCTTTGACGCTTTAGTTGAATCACTTTGTGCATACAATCCACCGAAAAAGAATAAGGATTGGAGCAGTCCAACCTTAAAAATGGTTTTTTTCATAAAAATTAGATTTGGTATATATTTAACAATATCACTAGATATTTCAACAAATAAACGTAATTATCATTAAATTAATATACAATCATTAATTATTTATGCTAAATCTATTAATAAAAGCAACCAAATTATTCTAATCACAACATATTCAATCATTACTATGAGTGTAAAGCTTTTGATACTTAAATAATTAAGTAAAATCTAAAGTTAAAAGAGCTCTAGTCTGAATCTTGTACTTTGTGGGGATTGAGTTGAATAAAATAATGGATTTGTCTAGATTCCTATGGAGTGACTGTTGTAAATGATCAGCTTAAATCGTGAGTTCATATATCCCCAATCGTATCATTCCGCAGGAATCCAGCCTCCTTTATTAGAGTCTTAAAAGGATTTAAAAGGTAAAAGTAATACTTGAGTTATGTGCTAATACTGTGTTGAGACTCCTACGGAGTGACAATTGGAGTGTATGCTGTCCAGCATAAGTAATAAATGATAAGTGATAGTTGATCAATCATAGTTGATTGATGTATCGTTTATCAATTATTACTTATTGCTTATAAGCTTAACTTGGGTATAAAACAAAAAAATCCTTTATCACAATGATAAAGGATTTTTTAAAAATAAAATAAAAACTGGCGGCGGCCTACTCTCCCGCGTTAGC
>NZ_QGTV01000033.1:0-29508 GCF_003182335.1 Chryseobacterium sp. AG844
TTTTGATGATTTTTTGTTGTGTTGTCATAATACTTAATCTGTTTTAAAGTTATTTAATTTGATTATAACTGTCAGATTAAGTATTGACTAATTCATATTAAACAATCTCAATCAGACTTCCTCTTTCTTCATCTTTAATGATGTTGAGCGCCGTTGGGATTTTCTCTTTCAGCTCTTCAACGTGCGAAATAATTCCTACAATCCTGTTTTCTTTCATCAGGTTGGTGAGCGTTTCAAAAACGATATTCACAGATTCCGTATCCTGAGTTCCGAAACCTTCATCAATAAAGAAGAAGTTTTTATCGGCCTGCGCATTGGCCTGAACACTTTCTGCCAGAGCCAGAGCCAGACTTAAAGATACCTGAAATGCCTGCCCTCCGGAAAGCGTTTTTACACTTCTGCTTTTTCCTTCGTTGAGGTAATCAATGATTTCGAAATCATTATTCTCATTCAGCTGGAGGCTCAGCTGATTTCTGGTCATCCTGTGAAAACGTACATTGGCATGATCGCAAAGCTGTCTCAGATAAATAGATGAAACATATTGTACAAAGCCTGCTCCTTTGAACAAATTCATCATGATCTTCAGATTTTCTGAACGTTTCTGAAGCTTTACATGTTCTTTTAAAAGACTTTCTTTTTTTATAAATTCTTTTTCTAATCGATCTATTTCAGCGGTTTTTGTGACTACAGAATCATTGATCTGTTTTTGTTCGGTTTGCGCTTCATTAAATTGCTTTTCAGTCAGAGAAAACTGTTCATTATCGAATGAAAGTCCCTTCAGCTTTAATTCAAGCTCTCCGATGAATTTCTTTAAAGCTTCAAATTCAACTTTGAAAAGCTGAACTTTAGTCCTCACCAGCTCAACATTAATTTCCTGAAGTAAAATATTCTCAACTTCTTTGAATTCTGTGAAATTCTGCTCTGCCAATGCTTTGATAATTGCTTCCTCATTCCATGAAATTTCCTTCTCCAGCTCTGTAATCTGCTTTTCAGATTGGCTTGCAATAGCCTTTTGCTCTGCCAGTTTCGGAGAAAGAATTTTTTCCTGCTCTACAGTTTTCAGGTAATTTTCTTCAATCTCTTTATTAGAATGGGCAAGCTTCTGATACGATTCTTCAATTTCTTTTATTTCCTTTTGAGCATACAGATCCCATTCGAGAATTTTAAGACCGGAACGGCTGATATTGATTTGCTCCTGCTTCGAAACTTCTTCCAGACGGAAAGCTTCCAGAGCACTCTTATATTTTTCCAGTGTTTGGGATTCTCTGTCAAAATTTTCCCTTGCTAAAGCGATATTCCTTTCCGTTTCTTCGATCTTTTTCTCCAGCGCAAACGAGTCTGAACGTTTTTTCTCAAATTCCTCTTCCTGGTTGGAAGCAAATTGTTTCCAGGTGAAATTCAGCAGATGATTTTCAATATCCTTCTGAATCTGCAGAAGTATTTTTTGTTCCGAAAGAAGCTGTTCCTCAAAGATCTTTTTACGGTCCAGAATCTTGTCAATTTCAGCCTCCTGCTTTTGAAGTCCTGTTCCTTCCTGTTCAAGCGATGCTATTTTCTCCTGAATTTCCTGTAGTTCAGTATTTACATCATGAAATTCTACAATATGCGGATGTTCTTTAGAACCACAGAGCGGGCAGTTTTCTCCGTCATGAAGTTCACTGGCAAAACGGGAAAGTTCTTTTTGTATTTTGAGATGATCCAGTTTATGGGAAAGTTCCTTTTTTTGAGTCTCTAAGGTTTCTTTTCTGATTCTGAAATCTTCTTTATAATTTTTGGTATAAGCAAAAGGCTTTAATTCTTCTGTAATTTCTCCGATCTGCTTTTGATGTTTCCCGATCTTTTCAGCTTGTTCCTGAAGCGATTTTTTTAAATTCTTTTGTTGAATAAACCAGTTACCCACTTCAGAAAGCAGGGCAGAATCCAGTTTTTGTTCTTTTAAGGTTTTAATCTGTGCGGAAAGTTCATCAATGGTCTTTTGAATTTTCTCTTTATTAAGATCTACTTCTTTTACTTTTTCAGAACCTTTCCGGGTTCTTTCGTTCAGGATCTTGATTTCTTCAGAAAATTTCAGGATCTGAATGATAAGGTTCAGATCATTTTCCTGAATCCTGGATTGCTCTAAGGCTTTAAACTGTGGTTCAAGGACCATGAGCTGCTCTTTTACAGTATTAAAAACCTTTTCAGTTTCCTGCCAGTCTTTGATTTGTTGTTCCTTTTCGTTTCGTTTTGCAGAAATCTCTTTCGAGAGTTTATTTTTCTCAATAATCAAAGGGTTGAAAATTCTGAAAATCCTGTCGTATAATTCTGCCTGTATTTCCAGAGCATCCATCTGAGGCTTTTCTTCAGAGAGTTTACTGAACTTTTCTTTGTTTTGCTGTAAACTGTCAAAGTCACTTTTAAGGTTTTTAAGCTGCTGATATGCCTGGGAAGCCTTTTCCAGTTTTTCATTGGATTCCGAGAGTTTTTTCTGTTCCTCTACAAGTTCCTCTTTCTGAATCTTGATTTTCTCCTCATTTATTTCTTCAAACCCTTTTAATTGCCCTTCCAGCTGATCCAGTTCAGATCTGTTTTTTATATTGAGTGCAGAAACATTGTTCTGAAGATCAAATTTCTGAAGATTAAAAATTTCCTTCATCATGTTCGTTCTTTCGGCAGCACCCAATTCAAGGAATTCTTTGAACTGTCCCTGCGGAATAATGATGGTTCTTTTGAAGTTGGAATAGCTTAATCCAATAATAGATTCTGCATTTGAGTGATCCAGAGGAATCCATTTGCCGTTGATGTTTTCATAAAATGTAACCGCATTAGGTTTTACCTCTTCGAACTTTTTTGAATTTCGCTTAAAATCACGGGAAGCACGGAAAAGTTTATTCTCATAATTGATAAAATCAAATTCAATATAAGAACTGTTTGATTTTAAATTCATCATATTATAAGCCCTTTTATCGCGCATATTCAGACGTTCCGTTTCACCGTATAAAGCAAACGAAATGGCCTCAAGAACTGATGATTTTCCGGAACCCACAGCCCCGAAAATCCCAAACAACCCCGCCTCAGTGAGATTTCTGAAATCAATGGTCTGGCGTTCCCGGTACGAGTAAAGTCCTTCGATAGTTAATTGAACAGGGATCATAGCTTATGCATTTAAAATTTCGTTAAACAAATTCATCAGTTCTTCATTGGCTTCCTGCCCGCCGTTTTTAGATTTAAAATAATCCTTGAATAAAATATCAATATCCTGACTTAAATTGATCTCCTGGTTTTGATTTTCTGCCAATTCCAGATTTTTTATTTTGGGGATAAGGTGAACAATTCCGTTGTGAGACTGATAAATTAATCTTCTTTCATCTGCCGTTAAAAAAGTCTCACTTTCCAGTGTAAGTTCAATAAATGTATTGGGATTTTCACCCAGCCATTGAACAGCATCCTCAATGGAGGTAAATGTTTTTCGGACTAAAGCTCTGCCACTTTTCAAGAGTTTCTTCTCGTAGGAAACTGTTTTTCCCGGCTCTGCATCAATAATGGAAACATACTTCTTTTGTCCGGCTTCGCTGAAACTGTAGCACAGAGGAGAGGATGAATAAATCACAGGTTTTTCCTTCGTTCCGATATTCTGAAAACCATGGAGGTGGCCCAATGCCGTATATTGCATCTGCTCGGGAATACTGTCCGAAAAAATCAAGTCTGCGTTTCCTATCTTAATCGGCTTTTCTCCTTCTGGTTCTTCCAACACTTCTGCACCTCTTTTATTCATATACAAATGAGCCGTCAGAAGATTGACTCCGGAATCATCACAAAACTGATCAGCAAGGTTTTTCCAGGTCTGCGAAAGTACTTTGTTGATTTCTTCTTCTTTATTTTCACCAAAGTATTCCTTTAACCGGATTTCATTTGCAAAAGGTGTGTGAAGAATTCTTACAGGAAAGTTGATCCTATCAATTTTCAGTTCTATAAAACCTTCTTTCGAGTTGATGATACTAAAATGTTCCGTACCGAAAGGCACAATTTCCGCTTTTGGATGGCCGATTAAAATAATCCCGCACTCCCTTGCCAGAGGATCAGGAGCATTAATTAAGCTGGGAGAATCATGATTACCGGAAATAGCAATTACAGGACGTTTTCCGTTCAGGGATAAACGTTTTAATGTTTTATAAAAAAGTTCAGCAGCCTCTACACCTGGATTGAAATTATCGAAAAGATCACCTGCAATTAAAACTAAATCAACGTTTTGCTCGTCAGCAATCTGAACAATTTCATTCATAACCAAGACCTGTTCTTCCAGTCTTGAAAAACGGTCGAGACGCTTACCCAAATGCCAGTCGGCAGTGTGGAGGATTTTCATAATGTAAATTTGAGAATTAAAAAGAGTATATGCAGCGTAATTTTCAATTTGTTTTGCAGATAATTATTTTGCAGCTATTACAATGTAAAGATAGAGAATACTTCATTTAAAAAATTAAGGTTTCCTTACTTCGGATCAAGATAATTATAGCTTATTGTCAGCTTCTCTTGCTTTGAAATCTTCCCGGATTTGTTTTAACCTTGCTTTTCTTTCAGCTTCTGCATTTTGGATTTTACGTTTTTTCTGATCGATTTTCTTTTTATTTTTCTTCCTGTTCGCTTCGTTGTTTTTGCTCATGTTTTGTAACGGATAATTTTTATTGGTAAGGAATGGCTTCTTCAAAAATAAGAAACAAAAAGGGAAGAAGAGGTGTAGATTTTCATATAAACTTATAATCAATTAATTTTGCAAAAAAAAGATGGAACAGTCCAAAGATCCTTTACACGGAAAAAGACTGGATGCTATCCTTGAAGAACTGGTAGAATACTATCAAGGTTTTGAAAGGCTGGGCGAACAGATCAATATAAAATGTTTTACAGATAACCCAAGCATAAGCTCTTCTCTGAAGTTTCTGCGAAAAACTCCTTGGGCAAGAACAAAAGTCGAGAGCCTGTATCTCTTTATGCTAAGACAAAAAAAGAGAGACGAAAGTAGAAAAAAATAAAGGCTGTAAAAAGAAAATCTCCATTTCTTTATGCCTTTCATAGCTTCCTTCTTCCAACCTCCAGCCTCCAGGCTCATTGAATCATTTCAAAAAGAGTATATTTGTATGATTAATCGTGAAAGAAAATCACGAAAAAAAGAAAAAATATGACAATCGAAAACAATCACGTTGTAGCTGTAAAGTATATACTTCATACGATCGAACCAGATGGAAGTAAGATTCTTGTAGAAGAAACAACAACAGAAAATCCACTTACATTTTTGTATGGTGTGGGAATGATGATTCCAAAATTTGAACAAAATATCTTAGGTTTAAAAGCTGGAGATAAAGCGGCTTTCGTAATTCAGCCTGAAGAAGCTTACGGTGAAAGACAGCCGGATGCTATTGCACAGTTACCAGTGGAAATGTTTAAAGAATCAGGACTTCCGCCTGTAGGAGCTATTTTACCTTTATCAGATAATCAGGGGAATAACTTCCAGGCTTTTGTAGTAGAAATTACTCCGGAAGTTGTAGTAGCAGACCTTAACCACCCGATGGCTGGAAAAGTATTGGATTTCGACGTGGAAGTTTTAAGCACTCGCCCTGCAACAGAAGAAGAGTTGGCGCATGGTCACGCTCACGGAATTGACGGAAACGAAGCTCACTAAAAATATAAATGCCCGAATTTTTCGGACATGTTTCAGATAAGAAAATGAGCCACAGATAATCCTGTGGCTCATTTTTATTGATAAGGTTATAACAGGTATTGATTGCTTGGCATTCCCCTGTGGAGGGGTGGCGAAAATTCAAAGAATTTTTAACGGGGTGGTTCTATACGCAAAACATCACTACATTATATTTTCTCAATCCGTTTCCTCATCCAAAAACTCCCCGGAAACATAATACCAGCGTTCGTGCATCTTCTGAAAAACAGAAAACTCATGATGAACTTGCGGATGCCCGTCCTGATCGGTATAATAAGCCTTAAATTCTACATGGTTTAAAGCCGGAGTACGGATGATTTCCAGTTTTGTCCATTGGTTGATTTCTCCCCATTCCTGAAGATCTTTCTTATTGTGGTATTTTCTTTTTCCCGGAAGGGTAGTCTCCATCAGGTATTCACCATTCGGAATGGCAAAAGCAGAAAATCTTGAGCGCATCAGAGCTTCAGCCGTAGGAGCATGTTTTTCTCCGGTATGATAAGGCTTGCAGCATTCTTCGTATGATTTTCCTGAACAGCATGGACAGTTCATATATTGTATTTTAAATTTTGAATGCAAAAATAATGAATCTCATTAGAAAGGAGTTCTGCCTATTTGAATTTTATAATGGAATTAATATGTTGAATTGTTATATATTCAATAGAAACGGGCTAAAGCCCGTTCAAAATAAATAAACAAAAATCCACCGGCTTTAGCCGAAACATAGAAAATTTTATTTATCACAGATAGGTATAAAAAAGAAGCACTCTGATTAAAGAATGCTTCCATTGATTTATTTAATAAACCCTCTGTTTCTCAATAAAGGTTTGATATCCGGATCGTGTCCTGTGAAATCTCTGAATGCCTGATTCAGATCTACAGAATTTCCTACGGAAAGAATATATTTTCTGAAACGGTCACCGTTTTCTCTGGTTAAACCACCGTTCTTACTGATCCATTCCCAAGCATCGTTATCCAATGTTTCAGACCACAAATACGCATAGTATCCTGCAGAATATCCACCTCCCCAGATGTGTGCAAAATAAGGTGTGTGATATCTTGGCGGAACTGTGGCCAGATTAAATCCATGGCTGGTTAGAGACTGCTTTTCAAAGTCTAAAACAGGAATGAACTGATTTTCATTGCTTACCGTATGCCAATCCATATCAAGTTCAGCAGCCGAAACCAATTCTGTAGTCATATAACCCTGATTGAATGTAGCTGCCTTTTTGATTTTATCTACCAAAGCCTGCGGAATAGGCTGTTTTGTTTCATAATGTACAGCATAATTCTTCAGAACAACCGGATCTAAAGCCCAGTGCTCATTAATCTGGGATGGGAATTCCACGAAGTCTCTCGGTACATTTGTTCCTGAAAGTGAAGGATATTTCTGGCTGGCAAACATTCCGTGAATAGAGTGACCAAATTCATGGAAGATGGTTGAAACATCGTCATAGCTGATTAAGGAAGGTTTTCCCGGAGCAGGTTTCTGATAATTGTAGCAGTTCACGATTACAGGTTTTGTTCCCAGCAAATAAGACTGCTCAACAAAATTACTCATCCATGCACCACCGTTTTTAGAATCCCTTGTATAGAAATCCAGATAGTAAATGGCAATAGATTTTCCATCATGATCGAAAACTTCATACGTTACTACGTCCGGATGATAAACCGGAAGATCTGTTCTCTTTTTGAATGTAAGTCCGTAGAATTTTTCAGCAGCAAAGAAAACTCCTTTTTCAAGAACGGTTGTAATTTCAAAATAAGGTTTAATTTCACTTTCATCAAGGTCAAACTTAGCTTTTCTTACCTGTTCAGCATAGAAATTCCAGTCCCAGGGTTCTACTTTGAAACCTCCTTTCTGCTGATCAATAAGATCCTGAATATCTTTTGCTTCACGTCTTGCTGTTTCCACTGCAGGAGTAGCAATCTGGTTCATAAGTTTTGTTGCTGCTTCAGGGGTTTTTGCCATTTGATCCTGAAGTTTCCATTCTGCAAAGTTTTTCTTGCCTAAAATCTGTGCTTTCTTCAATCTTAGTTTAGCAAGCTGCTCGATGGTTGATCTTGTATCGTTGGCATCTCCTTTCTCAGCTCTTGTCCATGAAGCTTTAAATAGCTTTTCTCTGGTAGCCCTGTTTTTTAAATTTTGTAAAAGAGGCTGCTGTGTTGTATTCTGTAAAGTCAGAAGATATTTTCCTGGTTGTCCTGCTGTTTTGGCATCAGCTGCTGCCGCTGCAATTTCATCAGCAGAAAGTCCATCCAGTTCTTTGGCGTCTGAGAAGAAAACTCCACCTTGCTTTCTTGCTTCCAGTAATTTGTTGGCATATTGTGTAGAAAGAGAAGCCAGTTCCTGATTGAGCTGCTTTAATTTTTCTTTATCCGCTGCAGAAAGGTTAGCTCCTGCAATTTCAAAATTCTGCTTATAATATTGTAAAAGTCTTTTGCTTTCAGAATCCAGACCATCTTCTTTGATGGATTGTATTCTTTTATAAAGATTTTCATTCAGGTACAGTTTATCAGAATGTGCCGCAAAAATAGGGGCATATTCTTCATCCAAGGCCTGTAAAGTAGGGTTAGTATTCGCACTTGTAAGGTTTGAAAATACAATTTGTGCTCTTCTCAGTACTTCACCACTTTTTTCCAATGCAACGATGGTATTTTCAAAAGTAGGGGCAGCCGGATTGTTGGCAATTTTTATAATTTCAGCTTCATGTTGCTTTAAACCATAATTAAAAGCTGGTTTGAAGTGTTCGTTTTTGATTTTGTCAAACTCCGGAGCTTCGTATTGAAGCTTACTCTTCTTCATAAAAGGATTGGAAGCTAAAGAGGGGTCAGGTGCAGGTAGCTCCTGTTGAATATCGGTCTGTTTCATTGTAGTACAAGATTGATTGAACGCCAAGGCAGAAATTAATAATACCGATGAAATATTCTTCATAAATATAGTTGTTATTAAAGCATAAAGATATTAAAAACTTGTATCATAGAACATATTTCGGCGGATGTATTTCTTTAAGCCCTTTGTGGTATTTACAGTATTTTCAAATGTAATGTAATATTTTTTATAAATTAGTTGTTATTTAAATAAAGAAATCAATAAAAAAATTAACAAAAGGAATAAGCATGAAAACAAGTACTTTATTTATTTTTTCAGCCTTAGTGGCTTTAGCCTCATGTAATGATAAACATGAGAACAGAAACAGAGAAAGGGAAGGAGACAAAAGTAATTGGGTAGAGAAAGTAGTGAGCAAAGAAAGCGGCCCGATACAGCATAAGGAATTTAATGGTGATTTTGATGAAATTCAGGTTTCACAGGCCATTGAAGCAGAAATTATAAAATCTGAGACTGAGAAAGTTGAAATCTCAGCCCCTCAAAGTATCATTGATGAAATTCTGGTGGATAATGATGGAGGGAAACTGCACATTCATTATAAGCCGGGGATCAGAGTGATGAATATCAGTAAAGTGACAGCGAAGATTTATGCCAAAGACTTTAAAAAACTCCTTGCCGATTCAGCAGCAAGAATTATTGTAAAAGATAAATTTACCCAGGAAAAAACAGATATCGAAGCATCAAGTGCAGGAAGTATTTCCGGAGACCTTGAAGCGAATGATATGGATATCAATGTAAGCAGCAGCAGTAGTTTCGATGGGAAAATATGGGCAGTAAACCTAGATATTGAATCTTCATCAGGATCAACTCTTGATCTTTCCGGTAAAGCAAAAAAAGTAGACGTAAGTGCTTCTTCAGGAAGCAGTGTTTCCGCTAAAAATGTCATTGCTGATGACGTGGAAGCAGATGCTTCCAGTGGAGCAAGTGTTCACATAAGTGCTGTATCAAGTGTGAAAGCAGGGGCTTCATCCGGTGGAAGTGTGGATATCTCGAAAAAAGGAGAGCTTAAGAGCGTGATAAAAGACGAAAGCAGCGGCGGAAGCGTAAACATCCAATAAACTAATCCTGGGTTTCTTCCTCATCTTCTTCATCTGCGGATGAGGAACCTTCCCAGTTTTTATTATCAAAATTAAGATTATCATAAGCCAATAAATCCTCCTCTCGCTGGAGGATTTCTTTTGTGGTAAACAAGGTAATGTCTTCATCATTTTCCTTCATTTTTGCCAGCTTCCGGATTGATGCTTTATCAATAGCCATAAATCTTTGCCCAAGACGTCTTGCAGCATATTTCCTCATCCCCGTTTCATGAAGTACATCTACAGCCATATCTACAGCTGTTCCCAGTGTTTCACGGTAAATGTGATTGACTCCATTGTTCAGATAATCATAGGCATCAATCCTGTTTTTCGCTCTTACGAAAATTTTGACTTTAGGATAATGTTCACGGACAAGTTCTGCAATGAACTTATTATCGTCAGGATCATCCAGACATAAAACGAGAATTTCAGCATCTTCAATTCCTGCCGCTCTTAAAATGGGAATTCTCGTAGCATCACCGTAATAGACTTTAAAACCATAGCTTCTGAGAAGCTTCACACGATCAGAATCCCGGTCCAAAACGGTAGCTGATATTTTATTGGCTTTTAAAAGGCGTCCTACGGTACTTCCAAAATGCCCGAAACCTACAATAATAATTTTCTTTTGAGCAACATCGCTGTCGAGAATATTATAATCATGTTCTTCCTCGGGAATTTCTTTAATGAATTTCGGAGTGATAAATTTATCATTGATGATGAGAAGAATAGGAGTGATACACATGGTAATTGCCGTAACAGCCATCATCTGTGCATTCATCTCCGGCCCTAAAAGATAAAGATCTGATGCATAATTCAGCAGTACAAATGCAAATTCTCCGACCTGAGAAAGGGCAAAGGCATAAAAAAGACTTTGGGGAGTATCTATCCTGAAAAATTTTCCAATGGTGTATAAAACCACAAATTTTACAGCCAGCACGGCAAAAACAGTACTGAAGATAAATAAGGGATCTTGCTGGATAATATTAAAATTAATGGTAGACCCTACACTCACAAAGAAAACAGCTAAAAGCAGGCCTTTGAACGGATCAATCTGTGCTTCCAGCTCATGACGGAATTCACTGTTGGCAAGCATTACTCCTGCCAGGAAAGCACCTAAAGCAGGTGAAAGGCCGATCACCACCATCAGCTCCGAAACCCCAATAACCAGAAATAATGAAGAAGCAGTCAATAGCTCTGACATTCCTGATTTTGAAACATAGCGCAGAAAAGGAACAAATACATATCTGCCGAGTAGAATCAATAATGCTACCCCGAAAATAACCGTTCCGGCCTGAAGCCATTC
The DNA here is from genome assembly GCF_003182335.1 of Chryseobacterium sp. AG844. Taxonomy (NCBI): domain Bacteria; kingdom Pseudomonadati; phylum Bacteroidota; class Flavobacteriia; order Flavobacteriales; family Weeksellaceae; genus Chryseobacterium; species Chryseobacterium sp. AG844. The sequence continues at coordinate 10,956 of NZ_QGTV01000033.1, forward strand.
CGGGAGTTTTTGAATCAGAATCTGAATTTCATTGTCATGATGTTTGGCCTTATAATTGGCAAGAATAGGTAATATCGCCAAAATAGGAATTACTGAAATATCCTGAAACAGCAGGGTAGAAAATGAAGCTTCTCCCGCGGTAGTCTTGAGGTTGTTTTTTTCCTGTAAAGTCTGCAGAACAATGGCGGTAGAAGATAGGGCAAAACACATGGCAATGGCAATCGCTTTGTCTACTCTCCAGCCTACGCTTGTGAATACCAGGAAAAGCAGAAGAATGGTAAGGGCCATCTGAGAAAGTCCAAGACCCATTATTTTCTTTCGCATTTCCCAGAACTTCCGGGGCTCCAGTTCCAGACCTACCAAAAATAAAAGCATGATCACTCCAAACTCGCTGGCATGCATAATGTCATTGACATTGTTTCCTGTAAGTTTAAGGACGTAAGGACCTATGATAATTCCTCCTAAAATATAACCGATAACAGAACTCAACCCTAATTTCCTGGCCAATGGAACCATGATAATGGCTACACCCAGGAAAATTAATGTGTTCATCGCTAAGCTGGATTCCATATGCTATTGATTGAGTAGTTCTGTAAATTCTTTTTTATGTAAAATAATTTCTTTTTTAGAGAGCTTATTGGCTTCGTATACAATTTTGATGTGCTTAATATCTGCTTTGAAAACTTTTAATGAAACAATAAGCCCGCTGATGAGTTCATCTATGGTATATTGATAAGTGCCGGTTTTGCTGAAAGACCTTTCTTTTCCACCTGTGGTTACCAGAATATAGACTTCTTTTCCTTCGAGTGGATTATGTTCGCCCTCTTTCAGCCAGTCTCTGTCGAAAACTTCATCAATCCATAATCTGAGAAGAGGAGGCATTCCGAACCATATCAGGGGAAACTGGAAGATAAAACGTTCATAGTTTTTAAGGCGTTTCCTTTCCCGGAAAGCTGCGATATGAAAGTCAGGATATTCTTCGTAAAGATCTCTCAGGGTATAATGCTGGTGGCGAACGTAGAAATTGATGAGCTCTACATTCGAATTGGAGTGCTCCAGATAGGGGTGTGCAAATACTACCAGCGTCTTCTTCATAATCCTGTTTTCAGTAAATATAGTGAAAAAATATTGAATAAAAGGTGGTTTTTAAGAGGTTTTATTAATTTTTTACTATCTAAATGTCAAATTAACATTAATAAAAGTTAAAGAATCAGTATTATTTTAGGTTTTTAAATAAAAAAATCAGATCATCACGATCTGATTTCTATATAAATTTTAAATTGACTTGTTAATTTACCAACCTCCGGATGCGCCACCGCCACCAAAGCTTCCACCACCGCCGAAGCCTCCGAATCCGCCTCCGCCACCTGAACTTCCACCGCCAAAGCCACCTCCTCCGAAGCTGCCAGGGAATGGGAAGAAACCGCCAGGATAATTTCTGCGTCCTCTTCTGGTGATGATCACATCATCATCGTCGTCATTATTTCCGCCACGTCCACCACCTCTGTTTCCAAAAAGGATAGCAATGATGATGAAAATAATAAAAGCAATGATAAGAACTTTAAAGGCACTTCCGTTGCCGGAAGGAGCTGTTGTGGCTACAGGTTTGAATTTTCCCTCAACAGCCTCCATAATCGCTGAGGTTCCACCATTGATCCCTTCATACCAAAGTCCTTTTTTGAAATTTGGGGTGACGATGTAATCTAAGATCTGCCCAGCTACTGAAGCGGTAAGGTATTGCTCTACGGCACGCCCCTGTTGGATAGACATCGTTCTGTCTTCTGTTGCGATAAGGAAAACCACTCCGTTGTCTACTCCTTTTTTTCCGATTTTCCATTTTTCACCAAACATGGTGGCCAGAAAATTTACATCTTCTCCTTTGGTAGAGCGGATGATCACCACTTCAATTTCTGTTGAGGTAGAATCTGCAAACTTGATCAGTTTATGATTAAGTGCATCTTTTTCCTGCTGGGAAAGCAATCCGGCTTCATCAAAAACAGGATACAGCACCGCAGGTTTTTCAGGAATGGTGTATTGTGCTGATACAAAAGTGTAAAAGCAGAGCAGTAAAAATGAAAATACTATTTTAAGAGAACGTAATTTCATTTGGAAGTTGGTTTGGGTTTTCTCCTTCCACAGGAAAATGTTTTTTGAGTTCAAGTCCTGTTTCCAGGATAGCACTTTTCAGCGCCTGATAATAATTTCCTTTGGCAAATTCAGCAGTGATATAATCGTGAAGATGATCCCAGTACGACTGTTTTACTTTTTCATGAATTCCGGTATCTCCAATGATGGTAAGATATTTTTGTTCGAAGTTGACATGAAAAAGCACCGCATTTCTGTCGGCTGTCTTATCCATAGCCAGTTTTTTAAAAACTTCAAATGCAGTCTTGGCATCACGGTTTTCCGTATTGGAATCAATATGCACTCTGATCTCTCCCGTAGAATGATCTTCCGCAGACTGAATCGCTTCCACAAGGGAAGCGATCTGTTGATTTGTAAGGAAATTACCCATTATTATTTGAATACTTCAGGAGCTTTCTGAGCGCCTGCGTCAGCTTTGAAATAAGGTTTTTCTTTGAAGTTTGTGAAATTCGCCAGAATATTATTCGGGAAAGTCTTGATGGAAGTATTATAATCCTTTGCAGCATCATTATAGTAAACCGTTTCAGTTCTGATACTGTTTTCAATAGCAGTGTATTCTCTCTGGAAGTTGATATACTGCTGGTCTGCTTTCAGGTTAGGATAAGATTCCACCACGGCCATCAATCTGCTTAATGCACCCGATAATTCTCCTTGTGCTGCCTGGAATTTAGCTAGATCAGCTTCGGTCATATTCGTAGGGTCAATATTGATAGAAGTCGCTTTGGAACGGGCTTCCACAACTTGAGTTAAAGTTTCCTGCTCAAATTTTGAATACGATTTTACAGTTCTTTCCAGGTTAGGAATAAGGTTGGCTCTTTTCTGATAAACAGTCTCTACATTAGACCATTTTGCATTTACTGTCTGTTCTTTGTTGACAAAACTGTTATATCCGCTTTTTCCCCAGAAGAATAGAATTGCAACAATAATAAGAAGGGCAATACCAATGGTTCCTGCGCCCAGACATCCTTTATTTTTCATAGTTTATTTTTTTAAATTTTTTGTGCTAACCAAATATACAAATTATGTGCTAATTTTGTAAAAAATTATTTGAATGACAACAATAGTGGTGGCAATGGGAGAAAAAAATGAAATTGGTTTTGAAAACCAGTTGCTTTGGCATCTTCCCAAAGATTTGAAACATTTTAAAGAGATTACTTCAGGGCATCCGGTTATTATGGGAAGAAAGACTTATGAAAGTATTGGGAAAGCACTTCCAAACCGTACCAACATTGTTGTGTCAAGAAAGAAAGACTGGTTTGAGGAAGGAATTCTTATTGTAGGAAGCATCAAAGAAGCATTGAAATTTGCCAGGAAGATTGATGAAGAAGTTTTTGTTATTGGTGGCGGAAATATCTATGAGCAGACTATGGATGTAGTGGACAAACTTGAAGTTACTTTGGTGAAAGCAGATCTTCAGGCTGATACATTCTTCCCGAAAATAGATCCGAAAATCTGGAAAATGACCAACGAAATCTGCCATGAGAAAGATGAAAAGAACGGTTATGATTTCTGTTTCCAGACGTTTGAAAAAATTAAAAAAGAAGAATAAGCGTCAATAGTGATTTTTGCTTCGCAAAGTGAATCGTGAATTTCTCACAGGTACAAAAAATTAACAAGCGCAGCGAATTGACCATTCACCATTGACTTTTTGAACTTTAAGCCTTAAATTTATTATCTTTGCACTTCTAAAATTTAATAATGAATAAATACATAAAAATTGCAGTAGCAGCACTTCTTATCCTGTTAGGACTTTATATGATGATTTTCACAAGAAATCTGGGATGGGGTATTGTTGTTTTTCTTTTGGCTGCATTTCCGATCTTACTATTCTTTAAGAATGAATATATTCTTTTGGCATTCTGGCAATTGAGAAAACAAAATATGGAGAAAGCCGGAGAATGGCTGTCTAAAATTACAGATTATAAAACACAGCTTCATAAGACTCAATATGGATATTTCCACTATTTATCAGGATTGACACAAGCTCAGGATCACCCTGCGAAAGTAGAGCCTTTCATGAAAAAAGCATTGGAATATGGTTTGAATATGAAACACGACAGAGCAATGGCTACTTTAAATCTTGCAGCTGCCGCTATTTCTAAAGGAAGAAAACAGGAAGGGCAGAAATTACTGGAAGAAGCAAAAAGACTGGACAGTGCAGGAATGATGACCGATCAGATTAAAATGATGAAAGAGCAGTTGAAAATGCCAACCATGCAGAAGCATATGCATAACCCGAATATGAGAAACAGAGGAAAATTCTTCTAGTCATCCTAACATATACTATAAAAGTCCTGAATTTTTCAGGACTTTTTGTTTTTTATTTTTAGAATTAAAAGTTTCTTTTGGGTAAATAAATACTTTTAAATATTGTTGTCCGATTTATTTAAAAATAATTAACAGGTCGCTCCTCCGGAGCTACGACTTTAAAACAATACGTTCTATTAACAGTTGGCTCCCACTGGAGCTGGATTTGATTCTGTCGGGATTTATTGTTAACAGAAAATATTGGACAGAATTACCTTTAAATTACATTTCCGAATTATTATGATCATAGCCATAAAATTTAGGCATCTGCCAATGGTATTTTACAGCAAATGTTCGAATCGCGACGATCAGTAAAATAGTGAAGATTTGTATAAAAGTATAGGAAAGCATTGTATATCTTGTCATCAATAGAAATGCTGCTCCGCCCACTATACATGCTGTAGCATAAATTTCCTTTCTGAAAATCAAAGGAATCCTGTTGAGCAATATATCCCGGATGATACCGCCAAAACAGCCGGTTATGGTTCCTAATGCAATACAGATCATGGGGTGAATTCCTGCATTTAAACCTTTTTGTACACCAATTATGGTAAATAATCCGAGCCCGAAGCTGTCGAAGATAAATAAAGTGACTTTAAAGTTTTTCTCAAGAGATTTGAAGATCATTGAAAAAATACTGGTCACCAGAATCAGGGTACACATCAGAATATCATGCATCCAGAAAACAGGGATATCAAGCAGCAGGTCTCTTACAGTTCCTCCTCCTACAGAAGTTACAAATGCAATAATAAGCACCCCGAACGGATCCAGCCGTTTCTGCATTGCTGCAAAACTTCCGGACATGGAAAAGGCAATGGTCCCAAGGACTTCTATTGCAAAATTGAACTGTTCGTGCATATATAATTATAAATGATTGTTGATAAATGATAATTGATGAATGATTTCTGCTTAAGCAAATTCTTGGCCATTATATCAATTATCATTTATCGCTCATCAATTATATTTTTTTATCGCTCTACTCTCACGGATTCAGGAACCAGCAGTTCGTATTCCCCTCCATGGTTAAGGATCTCTCTTACAATACTGCTGCTGATGAATGATTTTCCGGAAGAAGTCAGTAAAAATACCGTTTCCAGTTTTTTATGGGCTAAAGTTCTGTTGGTATGGGCAATTGCTTTTTCAAACTCGAAATCAGCCGGATTCCTCAGTCCTCTGATGATGTATTGTGCGTTTTTTTCAAAACAGTAATCAACGGTAAGTCCTTCAAAATAATCTACTTCCACATTGGGAAATTCTGCTACAGAATTCTGGATAAATTCCATTCTTTTTTCAAGAGGGAACATATATTTTTTCTGAGAATTTTGCCCTATAGCAATGATTAATTTATCAAATAGCGGTGCCGCTCTTTCTATAATGTCGTAATGTCCTAGTGTAATCGGGTCAAAAGACCCGGGGAAAACAGCAATTTTCATGTTGTACGAGTTATGATTTTGAGTAGTGAATTATTTGTTAAAAGTGTATTCAATCTCTAACTTCTAACCTCTAATTTCTAACTTCTATTTATTTATTAAGTGCTTTTTCAACTTCATTTCCACAAAGATCCATGATGGAAATTCCATAATGTCTTGCCTGTTGGGGAAGGATGCTTGCAGGGGAGAATCCCGGATTGGTATTCATTTCAAGCATATAAGGAATTCCGTTCATCAGAATGTATTCACTTCTTGAAAAACCACTCATTCCTAATGAATTATAAGCCCTTTTGGCGATTTCTTCCACTCTTTTTGTAGTCTCTTCGTCAATTCTTGCCGGCGTAATTTCTTCAGAAGCGCCTTCGTATTTTGCCTCGTAATCGAAGAATTCATTGGTAGGAACAATTTCTGTAATTCCTAGCACGATAGTCTCTCCTTTAAAATCAATAACGCCTACGGAAACTTCCATACCGTCGAGGAAGCTTTCAATCAGAATTTCATTATCTTCCTTGAATGCAATTTCAGTGGCAGCAATAAGTTCTGATTTTTCCTTTACTTTTGAAATTCCCAGTGAAGAACCGGACTGGTTAGGTTTTACAAATAATGGAAGATTCAATTCTGCTACAATTTTATCCACATTGATGTCTTCCCCTTTTCTTAAATAAATACTTTTAGCAGATGGTATTCCGTATTTTGACAATACGGCAAGAGTGTCTTTTTTATTGAAAGTAAGAGCACTCTGATAAAAATCGCAGCCTGTATATTTTTGGCCTATGGCATCCCAGTATGCCTGAAGAATTCCGTTTTCTCCCGGGGTTCCGTGGATGATATTGAAACAAACATCAAATTTTAAGTTTTCACCATTATCTAAAGTCACAGAAAAATCTCCTCTGTTGATGGCATATTTTGTGTCATTTTCCCCTAAAAAATACCATTCATCTTTAAGGACTACTACCTTATATACATCATAGAGATTTCTGTCCAGAGAATCATAAATCAATTGTCCGCTTTTTAAGGAAACAACATATTCATCGGAATAGCCTCCCATTACTACGGCAACACTTTTTTTATTCATAACCATATAGTATCAATTAAGGCAAATTTAATCATTTTATGCAATGCAATACGGGAAATCGGCAAATTTTAAAATCAAAAATGAATTGTGTTAAATAAAAAGTCCATTCTAAAATTATTAGCTATATTTGCGGTTATAATTAAAGTATTTTTAAGTATGCTTAAATCACTTTTCAATTGGAAAGTTTTACTGAATTTAGTTGTAGCCATCGGTGTTTTCGTGGGGCTTGTATGGCTTACATTTCGCTGGTTGGAGTACCATACTAATCACGGTCAGGAAATTCCTGTTCCCAATATTGTAAATAAATCGGTGCATGATGCCGTTAAAATATTAGATGATACAGGGCTGGAATATGAAGTAGACAGTGCCAATTATGATCCTAAATACAGACCATTCCAGGTATTGCAGGTATATCCTGCGCCAGGTTCCCGTGTAAAAGACGGAAGAACGGTAACGCTAAAAGTAAATCCGAGAACATGGGCTCCTATTGCGGTGCCGAATGTGATCAATAAATATTCGGGACTTGCATTCCAGAGACTGGATCAGGTAGGCCTTAAAATCGGAGATACGATTTATGAGCCTAGTATTCAGAAAGATGCTCTTTTAAGAATATTATATAAAGGAAATGCGGTAAATCCGGGTACCCGTTTACCAAGATTCTCTACTATTGATGTGGTAGTAGGATCCGGGCCGATGAGAAATATCTCGATTCCTAATGTTGTAGGACTTACAGTAAAAGAAGCAAGAGCTGTCATTACCAAAAGTATGTTTGAAGTAGGATTGGTAGAGCATGAAGATGGAGGTAAAGATGAGTCTGATATTATCTATTATCAGGATCCTGCTTCCGGCGATGTTCGTGACCAGGGAATGCAGATCGATCTTTGGGCAAGTAAGAGGACTCCTGCCGAATTAAGAGCTAAAGTAGAGCAGCTGAATTCTATCTATCGTATGAAAGTAGATACTTCACTTCCTCCGGTACGATATGAAGAAGTGCATAGTGAGCCAAGTTATGAAGCTCCGGTAGTACCAGCTCCTAGAAGAGAAACTCCAAAACCTGAAGTACCGAAAACTGAGACTCCAAAACCTCAGACTACCACTTCTAAACCTGCAGCCCAAAGTACAGAGAAGCCTAAAACTTCCACCACTACCTCTGCAGCAGGAAGTACAGCCAAGCCGGCTGCAACAACCACTCAGCAGCCTTCACAAAAGCCGAAAGCTAAGAAGGTTGTCGTAGAATAAAATCAGATTAATATCAAAAATACAGGCTTCAACTGCAAAATGTTGAGGCCTTTTGTGTAAAAAATATAAAACAATGTCAGAAGATAACGAAGATTTTTTAGATGAAGAATTATTAGATTCCAACAGTATCGAAAATATCGATATTGACGAGGAAAATAAAGGTTTGTATGAACATCTTAATATCACTGTTGACAGTAAACAGGAACCATTAAGAATTGATAAGTTCCTTTTAATATACAGACAGAATTCTTCAAGGAATAAAATTTCACAGACCTGCAGAGCCGGAAATGTTATCGTGAACGGAACTGCGGTGAAACAGAATTACCGGGTGAAACCGGGAGATCAGATTTCAGTTTTGCTTACGCACCCTCCAAGAGAAAATGTCATTATTCCACAGGATATTCCGGTGAATATTGTTTATGAAGATGATGATCTTGTAGTTGTAGATAAAGAAGCAGGAATGGTAGTACATCCCGGATTCGGAAACTGGGACGGAACATTGGTGAATGCGCTTGCTTTCCATTTTGAAAAGAACGGAGAGAAATCCGATCTTGACAGAGTAGGCCTTGTCCACAGGATTGATAAAGATACATCAGGGCTGTTGGTGATTGCGAAGAATGAATATGCATTGAGCTTCCTTGCCAAACAGTTCTTTAACAGAACTACAAAGAGACTGTACTGGGCTTTTGTGTGGGGAAATATGCAGGATGATGAGGGAACCATCAGAGGCCACATCGGAAGACATCCTAAAAACAGAATGCAGATGTCAGTTTATGAAGACGGCAGCCAGGGGAAACACGCTGTGACCCATTATAAAGTCCTTGAGAGATTCAAATATATGACCTGGGTAGAATGTAAGCTGGAAACGGGTAGAACCCATCAGATCAGAGCGCATTTCAGACATATCGGCCATACTTTGTTTAATGATGAAAGGTATGAGGGGCATACTCCTTTGAGAGGGGTAAATCTTCCCAAATACAAGCAATTTATTAAAAATGTTTTTGAAATTTTGCCAAGACATGCCCTTCATGCCCATACCCTTGGATTTATACACCCAACAACAAAGAAGGAATTATATTTTGAGAGCCCAATGCCCAAAGATATGGCGGATGCTGTAAAAAAATGGAGAAATTATTTGGAAAACTAAAAATATATTGAGATTTTTTTTATATTTGTTGAATTGAAATCAAGATTTGTTATGAGAAAACTATATGCTATCGTATGTTTAGCTCTTTTGTCAAATGCATACAAAGCACAAGAATCACTACCATACTATCAGCAATATCTTTTGGATGGTGAGTTCCTGTTCAACCCAGCTCAATACGGAAAAACAGATTACGTACAGCTCAACGCCAATTATCAACAACAATTTTCAAAATTCAGTAATTCTCCGAATGTACAGTCAATCGGGATCAATGCGAATATCTTTGATAGAGTAGGTGCTGGTATTTCCGTGTTCAGAGACAGTAACGGACCGATCTCTGCAGGTGGTATCACGGCTGGTGCTTCATATTTTATTCCGCTAAGTAGTGAAGGAGACAGAAAAGACCAGTTCTCTTTCGGTACAAGTGTTAACTTCTATAACATGAATTTTGATTATTCAAAAATCAATACTGAAGAAGGAGGTGACCCATTATTGAGAGGTGAAGAAAGCAACATCTTCATGGTGTATGCCAACTTCGGTTTGGCTGCTACCTACAGAGGATTATTCGGGGGTGTTTCCGTAAATGATATCGCATTAAGTAATGATGCCTCTATCGTAAACAACTACGAGCCTTCTCCAATTAAATTCTTCTTAAATTTAGGATACAACTGGAACATTGCTGATAATATTACCATTGCACCGTCAGCATTGATCAACCTTAACACCAATTCAACAAGAATGATCGACTGGAACCTGATGGCGACATTCTCTAACGATATCAACGCATTCTCTTTCGGGGTAAGCTACAGAACGGTTCAGAACAGATTTGACAATCAGGACCTGAGTATCTCTCCAATTGTAAAGGTAAGATTCAACAAATTCATGATCGGAGCTACGTATAACCTTGGATTGTCTGATATCCAGAGTTATGGAGGAAACAGCTTCATGATTGGTCTTGGATATAACTTCGACAACTTCATTAATGCTAGAGGATTTAGATACTAATTAATTTAATTTAAATAAATTTGAGCTCTGAAATTTTTCAGAGCTTTTTTTATGATATATATTCACATTCCGTTCTGTAAACAAAAATGCAGTTACTGCAACTTTCACTTTTCAACATCCCTGAATTTCAAGGATGAAATGCGTCGTGCCATGAAAACTGAAATACTGCTGAGAAAAGATGAATTGCAGAACAAAAACCTGAAATCCCTGTATTTCGGAGGGGGAACTCCTTCTATTCTTTCTGTGGATGAAATCAGTTCTTTAATAGGCGAAGTATTACGATATTTCAGTTTTGAAAAAGATATAGAAGTTACTCTGGAAGCCAATCCCGATGATCTGGATAAAAATTTCTTAAAACAGCTTGCCGGAACACCTGTAAACAGACTGTCCATTGGTACACAAAGCTTCTTTGAAGAAGATCTGAAACTGATGAATAGAGCTCACAGTGCTTCTGAAGCAGAAAGTTCCATCAAGCGGGCACAGGATTCCGGCTTTGAAAATCTGAGTATTGATCTGATCTATGGTTCACCCACATCCAATCTTGAAATCTGGAAAGAAAACCTTAATAAAACAATTGCTTTAGAAGTTCCCCATATTTCATCTTATGCATTAACTGTTGAGCCTAAAACAGCTTTAGAAAACTGGATCTCCAAAGGGAAAATAAAAAGTCCCCGGGAAGAAGAGCAAAACAGGGAATTCTATTATCTATCCGACTTTTTAAAAGATCATGGTTTTGAACATTATGAAGTTTCCAATTTTGCCAAACCTGGCTTTTACTCACGCCACAATTCTGCTTACTGGAAATACAATGAATATCTTGGAATAGGACCGTCAGCACATTCCTATAACGGATTTGATGTCCGAAGCTGGAATGTCGCCAATAATCAGCAGTACATCAAAAAACTGAATGATAAACTTCTTGCCAAAGAAGAAGAAATTCTTTCCCAGGAAGATCAGTTTAATGAAATGATTATGATTGGCTTACGAACCATCTGGGGAGTAGATCTTGAAAGTTTAAAAACTAAATTTTCAGAGAGATTGTTAGAACATTTTCATAGAGAAATCAAAGCTAAAATGGAGGAAGGTATTTTAATCATTGAGAATGAACATTTAAAAATTCCTGAAAAACATTGGTTTATGGCAGACGGAATTGCTTCAGATTTGTTTATTGTATAATGTTTGTATATATACAGCATGCCATAAAATTCACTATTTTTGTATAAAATTTCAACTCATTTGAAAACAAAAAAACAAGATTATTCACATCTTTCACCCAACCAGCCTATCGGAATTTTCGACAGCGGAGTAGGAGGTCTTACCGTTGCCAAAGAAATCAAGAGACTTCTTCCTAACGAAGATCTGATCTATTTTGGAGATACAAAGCACCTTCCTTATGGAGAAAAATCCAAAGATGCGATTATTGAATATTCTACTAAGATCACCAATTTTCTGCTTGAGCAGAACTGTAAAGCGATTGTTATTGCCTGTAATACGGCAACGGCTAATGCTTTGAATGAAGTGATGCAGTCTGTTGCAGGAAAAGTTCCTGTCATAGACGTTATTAATCCTGTGGCCGAAAAAGTATCATATGAAATCCATAATAATGTAGGCGTAATTGCTACCAAAGCAACCGTGAATTCAGGGCTCTACAAAAAGAGTATCCGAAAGCATAATAAATGGATCAAAGTAGACGAACTGGCAACACCTTTATTGGTGCCTGCTATTGAAGAAGGGTTTAAAAATCATCCGATTACTCATGCTATTATTTATAATTATTTAAGTAATAATAAATTAAAAAATATTGAAACTCTGATTCTTGGCTGTACGCATTATCCTCTTTTAATTGATGAGATTAAACAGTACTACGGAAACAGAGTCCGTGTCATTGACTCTCCGAATATTGTAGCCAATCATCTGAAGATCATTCTTGATAAGTATAATCTTTTACATGATCATAACTCAAAGCCTAATTATCATTTCTATCTTTCGGATATTACCAAGAATTTTGAGAAAATTTCAAAGAAGTTCTTTGGAAAATCCATTGACTTAGAATTGAAAGTATTATAAATAAAAAGTCTGCCTCATATTGAAGCAGACTTTTTTATTTGTGTTCTTTGTGGAATAATTAGTGAAATTTGTGTTTAAAATTACGCTTCCACAATTACTTTTTCAGCCTCCAGTCTTTTCTTTGGATTAAATTTAGGCTGGTTTGCATCTGCTTCATCTCTTTCCCCGATGGCTACAGCAAATAAAGTTTCGTATTTTTCATTATTCAGGATCGCATCATAACCTTCAGGTTCAATTCCTTCCATCGGAGTAGAATCTATTCCCATCGCTGCACAGGCAGATAAAAGAACTCCTAATGATAAATATACCTGATGTCCAAGCCATGATTTTATAGCCTCTTCTCCTTTAGGTTTTACCATAGTTCGGTAATAATTAACAGGGCCTTCTGGAAGGTTTTCCTCTATTTGTTTCTCAAAGTTTTCTATGTTTTTTATCACCTGAAATACAATGATGTGGCTGCTGTCCAACACTTTTTCTTTATTAAAATAAGATTTGTCCCCCAATTGCTTCTTCAGTTCAGGATCATTTACGAATATAAAATTCCATGGCTGGCTGTTAATAGATGACGGGCTTAAATTTAAAATCTCCTGAAGTACTGCAATTTGCTCTTCACTGATTTTTCCCTGTGGATTATACTTTTTTACAGTATACCTGTTTTTCATTTGGTCTAAAAAGTTCATAATTTTATACTATCATTTTTATAGTTACAAAATTAATTTAAGTTTCCTAACTTTGCAATAACGGTAAAAAATGATAGTATAAAAATGTATACAATAGATAATAAATCCTATCCCTGCTGTACCAGCGTTACGATGAAATTTATAGGTGGGAAATGGAAAGCAGTAATTTTACACCACCTTATCGGAGGAACTAAGCGTTATAATGAAATAAGAAAATCGATTCCTACCATTACGGAAAGAACATTGAGTTTACAGCTAAAGCAATTGGAGGAAGATGGAATTATTGACCGGAAAGTTTTTACAGAAAAACCACCTTTAGTGGTAGAATACGAGTTAACAGACTTTGGAAGAACTTTATTGCCTGTTCTGGAAGCCATAACAAAATGGGGTGAGGAGGCGCCGGTTATCTCCAAAAAAATAATCAGGAATTAAAGTTCCTGATTATCTTCTTTATTGGGTTCAAAAAAACTGAAACTTACGTTTCCGTATTTTCGGGTATCTGTTAAGTTGGGATGTTCCAGTTTCATACGGCTTTGGTGTTCCACGATAAGAACTCCGTTTTCTTTCAGATATTTATTATTTAACACTAAAGAAATCAGCTCGTAATACTTTTTCTCTTCCATTTCAAAAGGAGCATCAGAAAAAACAATCTCAAATGCCTTTTTATTTCTGAATTTTTTAAGCCAGTCGAAGACATCTCCTCTCTGCACATTGATCTGAAGTGCCATATCAAGCTCAGAAGCCGTAGTGTTGATAAATGCCGTATGTTTTGGGTTCATTTCCACAGAAGTCACATTCTGACATCCTCTGGAAGCAAATTCCAAGGTAATAGAGCCAATTCCTGCAAAAAGATCAAGAACGGAGATCGACTGCATATCGTATTTGTTTTCCAGAATACTGAATAAAGCCTCTTTCGCAAAATCGGTAGTAGGCCTTACTTCAAAGTTTTTCGGAGCGGCAATTTTCTTGGCTTTCCATTTGCCTGATATGATTCTGAACATATTGTTGTTAGGGTTTAGGTAGTAGATTATAGGAGGCAGGTGAATGTGTTTTAATTGCTGTTACCTGCAGCCTGTAACCTAATTAAGTATAAAATTTTTGTTGGGAATATTGTCAAAAACAATTTTCAGGTTTTTAACAAATTTCTGAAGTTCGGAAATAAACGTTTCATTTTCCGTAGTTTCTCCATAAGCATAAAAACTGGTTTCATTGATTCCGAAACCTATCTTGCTCAATGTAAACATAATGAAGTAAAGGAAATCTACTTCAGAATTGACATCCAGGTTATTATAAAGAATAATTTTCTTATTATCGATCGCAAAAAATTCACACTGGTTATGGTACAGATTAATATGAATTTCCTTACTGGTTTTATTATTGATCGAACTTAGAAACTTTTCCCCGGAGAAATTAAAATGAACCGGTAATGCCAGCTCTTTTATTTTCTTATAATAGTTTTTCGGGAAAGTATAATAAAACTGAATATTGAATTTTTTGTTGATCGAAAGCATCAGCTCTTCTTTTTCTCTGTCAGTCGGAGCGTTGAAAGCAATCAGATCAAATCCTGCCTCATGCTCAGAGAAGCCTTCCGGCATCAGGGTAAAATGATTCAATGCTGAAATCACATGGATCTCGTCGTAGCGCTGCTTAATAAGAACTTCGTCCAGCTTTTGGTCAATAAGATTGGCTGGTGTCTCTTCAGTAACGAAATAAGACTTTTCCTCCAGAATGTTTTTGTTTTTAACAATCTGGCAGATCAATCCGTCTTTGGTAAAAAGTAAATTAAGTACGTTCATATTTCAATTCCTGCAAATTTAGTGAAATTCTACCATTACCGCACCCGATTGATGGTGAAGTATTTCCTTATTATAAAAATCAATATTGACCTGACTCTCCAATACGTCCCGAACCATCCTCTGTAAAGTACCGTCACCAATTCCGTGAACAATTTCCAGTCTCTTCAGGTTGTTTTTTCTGCAAAACTCAATGACTTCAATCAGTTTTTCCTTTTGTATAAACAATCTTTCAAAGCTGTCATAGTCATTGGGATTCTTTACCAAATTATGAAAATGCAGGTCTAAAACCAAATGATTTTTCTGATGTTTCTTGGAAATGATTTTTTTAGGTTCCGCTTTTGTTACAACTCTTATATTTTCATACAGATCAGCATCTTTCGGAACCAGTTTTTCTTTGGGATATTGATGGGTAAAGCCATATTCATCTTTAAAAACGACAATATTACCCTTCACGGAAGTAATTACCCCGCTTAAATCCTCATCTACTACCGAAACCTTATCGCCGATCTTCATAATTTTTTAAAGGTTTGTATGAACCAATATTTGTGCAAAGGTAAAAAGTAAAATGGATGAACACAAACTCCTTTACCTTTAACCCCCCAAACTCTCAAACCCTTTCGCCTTTCACACTCTCGGTCCCAGTTCAATCACTTCAAGATCTCTGATTTCTTCACCATCCACCACAAAGCGCATCATTGTTCTCACTTTATGCCAACCCTGTTTCCCACAGGCTCCGGGATTCAGATGGAGGAGCTCATTTTTTTCATCATACATCGCTTTCAAAATATGAGAGTGGCCTGAAATAAACAATTTCGGAGCTTTTTCTGCCATTTCCTTTTTCGTAAGTGGAGTATATTTTCCCGGATAACCTCCGATATGGATCATGAGAACTTCCAGTTTTTCACAAAAGAAACGGTTCACTTCCGGAAATTCTGCCTGAATTTTAGCATTATCAATGTTTCCGTAAACGCCCTTCAGAGGTTTTATTTTTTCCAGCTGTTCAATGACATCCAGACTTCCGAAATCTCCGCAATGCCATACTTCGTCAGCCTGAGAAGCATATTCCAGGATACGGTCATCAATATAAGAATGGGAATCGGAAAGAAGAAGAACTTTTGTCATGTACTGCCATTTTTAAGAGTGCAAATATAAAGAAGCTTTTATCAATTTATAGGAGATCCTAATCGGTAATATTTCTTGTTTTTCTGATGGAATCCAGTTTCTTTTCTATATCCGCACTGAAAACCTTTTTCAGTTTCAGTTGATTCTCCGTAAGCTTTGAAATAACAAAAGTGCCGGTCATATTAGTATTAGAAGGGAAAACCAACGTTACTGTAGAGTCCGAAGTTTTTTTCCAGCTTCCGATGTAACGGTCCGGCTTTTCATTTTTTTTGGTAACAGGCTCTTCCAGCGTATCATATCTTAAAGTAGATTTAATCAGATTTCCTGTAATTTTTCCGTTTTTCTGAAATCTGATTCCTTCTCTTCTTGCTTCAAAACCATCCTGTTTTTCATAAGTATAAATATAAGTATCCATTTTACTGAGATTCCAGGTTTGCAAAAGCAAAGGATTGGCAGTTCTGTCCTGGGCTTTGATCCCAATGATAGCGAAAAGAGAGAAAATACAGATACAAATAGGCTTTTTCATGAATACAACTGATTTATTGTAAAGTTTTAACAACGCTAAAATTAGCATCTCTTAATATTTAGTAAATTTGGGAAAATTAAAATAAACAATGAAACAGAAACTTTCTTTTTTCATTTTTCTTTTAACCGTAGGATTAGCCAATGCGCAGGTTGAAGAAAAAAAACTGGATGAACTGATCCAAAATACCCTGAAAACCTTTGATGTACCGGGAATGTCGGTAGGCATTGTGAAAGATGGCAAAATGATCTATTCCAAAGGGTTTGGGGTACGTTCTCTTACAACAAAGCAGCCAATGGATGACAATACGCTGGTAGGGATTGCTTCCAACTCAAAAGGCTTTACCTGTACAGCATTAGCCATCTTAGCAGATGAAGGAAAACTGAACTGGGATGATAAAGTTTCAAAATATATTCCTGAGTTTCAAATGTATGATCCTTATGTTTCTCAAAATGTAACGATCAAGGATCTTGTTACTCACAGAGCCGGATTAGGACTTGGACAGGGAGATCTTATGTTTTTTCCGGAAGGAGGAAATTTAACCGTTAATGATATTGTGCACAATGTGAGATATCTGAAACCGGAAAATCCTTTCAGAACGAAACTGGATTATAACAATATCATGTTTATTGTAGCCGGAGAAGTTATCCACAGAATTTCCGGATTAAGCTGGGCGGAATTTATTGAACAGCGAATTATGAAACCTGTAGGAATGACTTCAAGTTTCGGAAGCTACAGCAGAGCAAAGGCTGTTGCCAATAAAATTGATGCACATGCTCCGGTAGACGGAAAAGCAATTGCTGTTCCCCACGACTGGAACGAAACGGGCAATGCTGCAGGTGGAATTATGAGTAACATTAAAGACATGACCACGTGGGCGGAATGTCTCCTAAATAATTTCACCACTAAAGATGGGAAAAAACTGGTTTCGGATAAAAATGTTCAACAACTTTGGAGCCTGCAGATTCCGGATAGGGTGGCTGCGAAAAATCCTTATGATACAAGTTTCTACGGATACGGTTTAGGATGGTTTCTGAGTGATGTGAAAGGACATAAACAGGTACAGCATACCGGTGGATTGATCGGAACAGTTACCCAATTTACTTTAATTCCCGATATGAAACTGGGAATTGTAGTATTGACGAACCAACAGTCCGGAGCCGCTTTCAACACAATTACCAATACCGTGAAAGATTCTTATCTTGGTGTTGCAGACAGAAACTGGCTGAAAACCTATAGCGAAAGAATGTCTAAAATGGAAGCCGAATTCAACAAACAAAAGAAAGACGCTTTTGCAAAATCTGAAGCCTTCAAAAAAGAAAAAGCGCAGCAGCCAAAAGCAGAACAGTTTACAGGAACTTACAATGATGTATGGTTTGGTGATGTAGAAATTACACAACAGGGAAATAGCTACAGAATTTCGTGCAAAAACTCTCCAAGGTTAAAAGGTGAGCTGCTTCCTTATTCCAATAATTCTTTCATTATCAAATGGGATGACAGAAGCTATGATGCGGATGCCTATATCATTTTCAGCTATGACGAAAACGGAAAAGTAGAATCTGCAAAATTAAAGGCGATTTCTGATGTAACAGATTTCAGTTTTGATTTTGATGATCTGGATTTGAAGAAGAAATAAAATAGAGATTATAAAATATTCTATGGAGAACGGGCTTGGGTCCGTTCTTTTTTTGTTTGTTAACCACGAATGCCACAAATTTATTCAGATAACACTCATTTTAATGATTATTGAAAATGAGAACTGAAATAATTCAATAGGAACGGGCTATCATCTTGAGCATAAGCTGAAAGGTTACGAACACCAGTTCAAGAAGGAAGCCCGTTTTTTCATGTTTACAACGATAATGGCTTTAGCGGAAGTTAACCACCCCGTCAAAAATTCTTTGAATTTTTGCCACCCCTCCGGAGGACTATCGTGTGGACAGATCTTTAAAGATTTTGTAAGCTTTGGCTATATCTTTAAAACATTTGAGTCCAATCCACAGGGTTGTAATACCCGGAT
>NZ_QGTV01000034.1:0-24882 GCF_003182335.1 Chryseobacterium sp. AG844
ATTGTATCGAGTTTGCAATTGGGATTTTGTATATAGTCCCCGTTCATATTCAGAGACAACTTGTCGTTTGAATGCCTCACTGTATTCTTGGACAGGGGACGATGTTTTTTTTAGATTCATAAGGATGACTAATTTTATGGTTTTTTAGTCAACCTTTTTCAGGACGAGACATACATAAAAAAAACCTCAGTAAAAAACTGAGGTTTTAATTTTTATAAAACGCTTAAATTATGCGTTTGGTTCTACAGATACGAAAGATCTGTTGTTTGCTTTCTTTCTGAAAACTACTTTACCATCTACTAATGCAAACAAAGTGTGGTCTTTACCGATTCCCACGTTATCACCTGGGTGGTGCTGAGTACCTCTTTGTCTAACAATAATATTTCCGGCAATAGCTTCTTGTCCTCCGAAAATCTTCACACCTAATCTTTTAGAGTGAGACTCTCTACCGTTCTTGGAACTACCGACTCCTTTCTTGTGTGCCATTTTATTACTGGATTATTTATTAAGTGCTTTAAATTGATCGATGTTCTTAATGATAGCAGCATCTACTTCTTCATGAGTAAGAACATTCTTTTCTAATTCAACTTTAACTGCTTTACCTAAAGTAATTAAAGTTTCTCTGTTCTCTTTAGACTGAGACAAGTTGTTTTTCTTTAAGTGATAGTTCAACTCGTGATCTTCACCAAAGTTAACAGTTGCGTTGTCAGAAAGAACTTCACCTTTCACAGTTTCTTTTTTAGCAGCAGCTTTTTTAGCACCACCTTCAAAACCTGTAATACCAGTGATTACGATTTGAGTTAAAGATTGTCTGTGACCGTTTTTCACTTTGTAACCTTTTCTTCTTTTCTTTTTGAAAACGATTACTTTATCAGCTTTAACGTGGTCAAGGATCTCTGCTTCTACAGTGATTCCGTTTACAGCTGGGGCGCCTACAGTGATTGCACCGTTTACAGTAAGAAGAACTTTATCGAAAGAAACTTTTCCTCCTTTATCTCCTTTTAAACGGTTTACAAACAACTTCTGGTCTTGCTCAACTTTGTATTGAAGCCCTGCTATTTCTACAATTGCAAACATTGTTTATAAATTTTTAGTTATTTCGAGGTGCAAATATACATATAAATTTCTAAATAGCTTACAATCAAAGCAATGTTTTTTCAAATAAAATCTTATTCACTTTATTTTGATTAATTTTTTTTATTAATGTACTCACAATTAAGAGATAATTTCATAAATTCGTTTTACCAAATTGATATTATATATGAAAAGAAACTTTAATCTCTGCTTACTAGCAGGTGCCATTGCTGTAACTTCATTGACAGCATGTAGTGATGACCAAATGGACAACAATGTTCAACCTCAACAAGAAGCACTGAGTGCAAAAGTTGATCAGCCGGGAACTACTGAAAAAGGATGCTCCTATGTAGACAACAACTGGAGCACCAATTCAGTCTTACTGACCGGGCTTCAAAACTCCACAGACACCAATTTTATGAATGCACAAATGACTAAGATTGCAAGCATGTGGGGAAGAAGTAACCCTGTTCTGCGATTTGTAAATGACCCTACCAATTTTAATTCTACCTACAATGCCATTTCTTATGGTAATGGACGAATTTATTATGGTTATGCTATCTATTACGATGCAAAATCAAAAGGCGGTGATATTGTAAACGCAATGATTCTTGCTCATGAATACGGACATCAGCTGCAGTATATCTTCAATCTTCCTTCGGTATCGGAGTCAACATACAGACCGAACGAGCTTGAGGCAGACGGTTTTGCAGGATATTATCTGAGAAGACCTAACGGGTACAATAAAACCAGCTTCCCGGAAATTGCGGCAGCCTATGAGTTTGCTCAAAGTATCGGTGACTATCAGACAACAAATGTAAACCACCATGGAACACCGGCACAGAGAAGATCGGCAGTTCGTTTAGGATTCCTTCTGGGCCAGTACGATCTTAATGCCTCCAATTTCGATTACAACTTCTTCTATTATTATCAGGGAGTTTTAAATGGCACTTATAAGATGGCTAAAAACACAGTAAATCCTGAAATTGATGCCTACATGAGTCAATATATAGATGAGCTGAGAAAAATTCAGACAGGAGAAATTTCTGCGGAAGAATTTAAACATCTTCAATAAACGAGAACATTCATTTTTAGCATATTTAAGAAAGGAGGCGGGCAGTATGTTCCGCCCCTTTTTTGTTTAAAAAATCTTTTATGTCTTAAACAATCAATTTGTTTGTATTTTTGAAAAAATTACAAAGAACTTCCAACCCACCTATAATGAACAGAGATCTCTATATTGATTTCGCCAAAGGACTGGCAACACTTTCCATCATATTTATCCATACCGCTTTCTGGTCTGGACAATTTTATATTCCCGCTGAAGTAAGAGTTTTCTCGCTTGTTTTTGACGTAGCTCTTTTTTATGCTTTGAGCGGAATCACTTCGGGAGCGAATATTGAAAAAACATTATATCGTCTTCTGAAACTCCAGATCACCTATATGATTTTTGTGACTTTCCTGTTCTTTTTAGATTACTTCTTTAAAGTGTTTGGCCTGAGTTTCTTTTCCATGGAATGGCTGCAGAACTTTTATTCAACATTTGGTTCAAAATACTCCGCAACCAGTGTTTCAGCATATCCTCAATGGGAAAATCTCGGAAACTGGTATCTTCATCAGTACACCAATGCCGACACGTTTCCGGTAGTAATGGGAAGCTTCTGGTATTTAAAAGTCTATTATGTACTTACCGTTTTCGGTGTCCTTATTTTAAGGTTCTTCCCGAAACATATCAATTGGTTCATCGGACTTTGTATTGCTTTAAGCTTGCTATTCAATATCTTCCCGGAATATTACCCAACAGGACAAGTGGGATATGTTGCTTTCTACCTTGCTGTTTTTTTAACAGGACACAAAATGCGTGGAAAAAAGATCTCCACCAAAGCAATTCCTGTACTATATGCACTTACAGGAATGGCTCTTATATGGATGTTCTGGTACTATGGAGGAGATATTTTCTACAAAATCAATAAAAATAAATTCCCGCCGAAAATCCCTTATATCATCTGGGCATTATTCTCTCTGGTAACCTTATTTGTTCTTTACAACCGGCTGAAGATCACAAAAGAAAACTTTATTACCTATATCGGGAAGAATGCTATTTTCTTCTATTTTGCACAGGGAATAAGCTCTTCGCTCGTTTATTTCCTGGTAGTTCCACTAAAAGAAAATATGCCATGGTGGCTTTTAATGCTCATTATTTATGGGATTAATATTATTTTAGCCTTCATTATTTCAGCAGGATTGAAAAAAGTAGATGAAACAGGCTGGAGACTTTTAGAATACTTCAGGAAAAACACAGCCAATAATAAATCATAATAATTATATCTTTTAAAGGTCAAAATTTTTAATGAAAGTTTTGGAGAGATCAATTTTTAGTCCAAGAGTAAAAACACTTTTTTCTCTTTCTCCCAATGATGTTTTACCCATAGAAATTCTTTGTTCTGAATAAATCTGGACAAAATTAAAGGGGTGATAAGAAACACCAACAATACAATCATTCCTTTTAAAACCCGGATCCAGATGATACTGCCCGGAAATTATTTCTGTATTTTTTATATCCGGGACATATAAATTATATCCCGCAAGAATAGAAAACTTATCAAGTTTATATTTTCCAAAAAACTCCAGTCCTTTAGCATTGAATACCATAATTGATTGAGCTACCTCCATTCCAGGGTTCTGATAAAAACTCTGTGAAAAATCTCCGTTTTTATGCAGAACAAAAAGAACACTCCAATCCAAAATTTTCCCGGTGTACTTTGCTCCTAAAGAAAAATAAGTGGGTTGGCCGGTAATACCTATTGCCCCGCCATTCTGTATTAGACGGTCACTCAGAAAAGCCCTGTTATAAGCTGCTCCGGCAAAAAAACCATCTGTAATTTTATATTGAACAGAGCCACCAAATCCATCAATAAAATGATCATTATTTCCCCCTCTGGCCTGGATCTGCCCTCCGATATACAGATTTCCAAAGCGGTTGCGGTAAATAAGGGCCTGATCCGCACGTCCTGTTCCGGTTTCTCCACCATCAGTACCTCCGACAAATGTAGCAGATGCTCTTGCCCCAAAAACATTAAACCGGTCAGTGTAAGAAGTGATGTCCCGATAAACACCCCATTGCTTCCCAATGGTAAGGATTCCATATTTCCCCAGATCAATTCCCAAATAACCAAGCCTATTACCGAAAACCTGTCTAGATTGTGAGGATTCTATCGAAACAAATCCACTGGAAAGGCTTCCATCCACATTAAATGAGGTACTTCCACGAAACATATTTAACTGCACTTCTCCGCCTGCAATAAAACCCAATGTTCCTTTTTTGATATTCAGCTCCATTCCGATTCTTGATGCATTTTCCTGAAGTTCCATTTTATGGTCATACACTGCCATATGACCGCGAAGACTCGCATAGGGTCTTAGAGATATCTCAACTGAATCTTTTACATTTTGACCATAGACAGGTAGTCCTTTCACCGTAAAAAGTAATGAAAATAGCATGGGCAAATAGTATTGTCTAATCATTGTGATTGAGTCATTAGTTTTTTTATTACCGTAAAATAACAGGATATCATTAATTCATATTTGCAATGCTACAAAAAAGACAGTTCTGATTGTACAAAATTCAATAGAAAATAAAATCTGTCACATCAGAAGCATTAAATATGTCCAATTTGTTTAAATTTACAAAAAATTTACAACATGTTTAAGTTGAAACTACCTACCGACCCAAGGTGGGCAAATATTGCAGAAGGAAACATTGGAGAAATTTTAACGGATCATGCCTGGTGTGAGCAAAAAGCAGCAACCAATGCAATAGGCCTGATCACGATGCTTCCGGAATATCCTGAGATTGTAACAGAACTTCTTGCCATTGCACAAGAAGAACTGGATCATTTCAATCAGGTACATGAAATCATCAAAAAAAGAGGCTTTACTTTTGGAAGAGCAAGAAAAGATGATTACGTGAATGAGCTGGCAAAATTTATCATTCAGGGAAGCAGAGAAGACCTCATCGTAGACAAAATGCTGTTTGCCGCAATGATTGAAGCCAGAAGCTGCGAGAGATTCAAAGTTCTTACCGAAAATATCAAAGACGAAGAGCTTAAAGTTTTTTACAAAGAACTGATGATTTCCGAAGCCAATCATTACACTACTTTTATCGGCTTTGCAAGACAACTGGGAAATCCTGAAAAAGTAAACAAACGTTGGGAAGAATGGCTGGAATATGAGGCCAGCATTATTAAATCCTACGGAAATAAAGAAACGATTCACGGTTAAAATAAAATAGTAAAGAATACACCTTGAAGAAGCCAAGCTTTGAAAATATTGCCAATCTGTTCCTGAAGAATTTTTTTCAGGGGTTGGTTATCATTGGGCCTATCGGGCTTACTATTTTTGTGATCTGGTATATTGTAAGTGCGATTGACAACCTTGTGCCTTCTCTTGCCAAGCAGATTCCGGGGCTTGTATTTGTATCTATCATCCTGTTTACGGCTATTCTGGGGTATTTAGGAAATAAATTCGTAGTCGGAAGATTCTTTTTCGACACGATGGACAGCTTACTGGAGAAAACTCCGGGAGTAAAACACATCTATACTCCTACGAAAGACGTCATGTCTTCATTTGTAGGCGACAAGAAAAAATTCAACGATCCCGTATGGGTAAAAACCAATGAAAATCCGGAAATCTGGAGAATTGGCTTTTTAACTCAAAAAGAAATGTCGGACGTTGATAAGCATAATTACGTTGCGGTATATCTTCCCCACTCGTATGCCATCTCGGGCTGGGTAATTGTTACTGAAGAAAAAAACATCAAACCTGTAGTAGGAATGACAGCAGCTTCTGCCATGAAATTTGCTGTGAGCGGCGGTGTAGCCGGATTCCATTCTGATGAAAATATATTTAAGGCTCCGGAATAATCCCTTTTCCGACTTATCTATACATTGATGAATTTTGAAAAATTATTTTCAAGCACATTTTCTTTACAAACAATTTAAAACATAATTTAACTCATGAATTTACCGTACGCGGAACCTTTCCGCATTAAAATGGTGGAAGAAATCTATCAATCCACCAGAGAAGAAAGAGAGCAATGGCTTAAAGAAGCTAATTATAACCTTTTCAACCTAAGATCTTCACATGTTTATATTGACCTGCTTACCGATTCAGGAACGGGGGCTATGTCTGATAAACAATGGGCTGCTTTAATGACCGGAGATGAAAGCTATGCCGGATCACGTTCTTTTGAACAATTACAAAAAACTGTTGAAAGAATAACAGGATTCAAATATTTATTACCTACCCACCAGGGAAGAGCTGCAGAAAACGTTCTCTTCTCAGTATTGGTAAAAGAAGGCGATGTGGTTCCGGGAAACTCACATTTTGATACAACAAAAGGACATATCGAATTCAGAAAGGCACACGCTATCGATTGTACGATAGACGAAGCTTTTGATATTAATGATCTTCATCCTTTCAAAGGAAATATCAACCTTGAAAAACTGGAAGAAGTTTATAAAAGCCATCCTAAAGAAAACATTCCTTTCTGTTTAATTACCATTACATGTAACTCTTCAGGAGGACAGCCTGTTTCTCTGGAAAATATGAAAGCCGTGAAAGCCCTTTCAGACCAGTACGGAATCCCGGTATTCTTTGATTCAGCGAGATTTGCGGAAAATGCTTACTTCATCAAAAAAAGAGAAGCAGGACAGGAAAACAGAAGCATTAAGGATATCTGCAAGGAAATTTTTTCCTACGGAGACGGAATGACAATGAGTTCTAAAAAAGACGGTTTAGTAAACATCGGAGGATTCATTGCTTTGAATAACGAAGAAGTTTTCAGAAAAGCGTCCAACTTCACCATCATTTACGAAGGTTTCATTACTTACGGAGGAATGGCCGGAAGAGATATGGCTGCATTGGCCGTAGGTCTTGATGAAGCTACAGAGTTTGCTTATCTTGAAAGCAGAATCTCTCAGGTTGAATATCTGGGTAATAAATTAATTGAATATGGAATTCCTGTTCAAAAACCTATCGGAGGACATGCTGTATTCATCGATTCTTTAAACTTTCTTCCGAATGTATCCCGTGAAGAATATCCGGCTCAGACCTTAGGACTGGAAATTTATAAGGAAGCAGGGATCAGAACTGTAGAAATCGGAACATTACTGGCAGACAGAGATCCAGCGACCAGAGAAAACCGCTATCCGAAATTAGAGCTGGTAAGACTGGCTATTCCAAGAAGAACCTACACCAACAACCACATGGATTATATTGCGGCTGCTATCAGAAACGTATATGAAAGACGTGATGAAATAGCAAAAGGATACAAGATTACATGGGAACCGGAAATCTTAAGACATTTTACTGTTCAGCTTGAAAAAGCTTAATCATAAAACCGGAATTTCTTCCGGTTTTTTTATGCACCAGAAGTGAGAGTTTTTAAGCAAAAAACAATCTCAGTCTTCACATTACCAATTAAATAAATTAAAGCTATTTAAATATTGAAAATAAATCTTTTTTATAAATAAATATAAACCAAACATATATTTTTATTATCCGGCATATCTTATTCTTTTTGTCTTATTTTTCAGGAAATAAAAATTAAATAATGGCATTTTTGAAATAGTGAATGTTTTTAATTTAATTTTGTATTGATCTAAAGGATATTTAAAATATACTTAAAAAACCAACCTGAAAAATACTTTATTCCGAAAAATGAAGAAAATTGCTGTCGTGGGCGCCGGTATTTCCGGCTTAAGCATGGCGAATTACTTAGAAAAATACAATATTGATTATCATATTTACGAAAGGAGAAAAAAGAAAGATCTGGCAGGTCACGGTTTTCTCATTCCGAAAGAAGGAATGGATTATCTTTATCAGATCATTGATCCTGATGTTCTTCTCCAACATGGAAATTTCCTGAAAAAATACATCCAATATTCCCACACCGGAAAAATTCTTGCAGAAAAAGAACTGAACAATGTTTTTGCCATTTCAAGACATTCATTAATCAGCTTACTGACACAAAACCTCACTCCCGGCAAAATAACTTATGAAGAAACTATTATTCCTGATGCCCAGCAGAACGGAAAACTGAAACTTTCTGACGGAACTGATATTGACGCTGATATTGCAGTGATCTCTGATGGCTCCAGAAGCCGGATCAGAAGAAGTCTTTTTCGAGATGAAACCATGAGAATAGTAAGAGAAAGTGAAGTCGTCAATATCATTCAGAATAAAGAAATTGCAGATGTTATTGATAATGACTTTATGAAGTTTCACCATGAGGAAGGCGGGCTGACTTTCGGTATTCTTAAGCTTTCTGATGATACCATTCTTTGGTATTCACAGTTTGACAATCAAAAATATATGATCAATGAATGTTCCGCAGAAAACTTAAAGAAATATATGCTTGGCGTTTTCGAAAACTGGCATCCTTTAGTCCCGGAAATTATACAGAAATCACATTATAAAAATGTACATTTATGGAATGTATATGAACTGGAAGAGTTAAACCCTTTTTACAAAAATAATTTCGTATTCATCGGGGATGCAGCGCACCCACTTATTCCATTTACCAGCCAGGGAGTTACTTCAGCTCTGAAAGATGCTTTTGTATTAACGAAATACTTAGTTGAAGAAGGAAATGCACAGAAAGTCTTCCATAAATATGAGGCAAGCAGAAAGCCCGAAATAGAGATTCACATTCATAATGGAAGAACATTGCTTAAGCAGTTTTTACTCCCGCTCCATCAACAGACTGAAAATATTTTACCCATATCTTATAAATAAATATGTTTACCAATAACGACATCAACTTTGAAGCCCTGAAAAGAAAAGCCTACAACGGAAGATGGGCAGCCCTGGAAGACGGAATCATTCCTCTTACGGCAGCCGACCCCGATTTCAGAACCGCTCCTGAAATAGAACAGGGAATTATTGAATACCTGAAAGACGGCTACCTAAGCTATGGGCCGTTTTCCGGACTTCCTGAGTTTAAGAAAAGCGTTGCAGATCATTTTAACACAGAAAAACACGGAAGTTTCTCACCAGAAAATGTATTGGCAGTCAATAGCGCTGCCCAGGGAATGTTTCTTATCGCATCCTACGTTCTTAATCCCGGAGATGAAGCCATTATCCTGGATCCCGTTGATTTTCTTTTCAAAAAATCGGTAGAAACTGCAGGTGGAAAAGTAATGCTTTGCCCTGTGGATACAACAACAGGAGAAATTGATTTTGAAAAACTGGTTTCCTTAATTAATCCCAGGACTAAACTTATCAGCCTATGCAATCCTCACAATCCGCTTGGAAAAGTTTATTCTAAAGAGGTTTTAATACAAGTGGCAGAAATTGCATCTGCTCATGATCTTTGGGTGATGAGTGATGAAATCTGGAGTGATATTATTTATGATGATAAAGACTTCCATACCTATTCTTCTGTTTCGGAGAAGGCCAGGAAAAAAAGCTTTACGGTCTATGGATTTTCAAAATCATTCGGAATAGCAGGATTAAGAATAGGTGCTGTCTTATGTAATGACCAGGATATTCTTGAAGACTTCACAGAGAAATCCAATTTCAATTCCACAATAGAAGGTGTTTCTACTTTATCGCAAATCGCGGGAAGTGTAGCATTGGAGAAAGCAAAGCCCTGGTACAAAGAGTTTCTGGCTCATTTACAGAACAACAGAGATCTTGCGTTCAGACTATTAAGCCGTTCAGAAATTGTAACCCCTAATCTGCCTGAAGCTACGTTTGTATTGTTTCCAAAGATTGAAAACGGAATGACAAGTGATGAGTTCGCCCAGCATGTTCTGCAGCAGGGAAAAGTAGCCATTGTTCCGGGATCAGAAAGATGGTTCGGCAAAGGAGCCGAAGGACATATAAGAATTTGCTTTTCAACATCCACGGAAATTTTGGAAGAAGGAATTAACAGAATCATTACCAGCTTTTAACGTTAAAATTTTTAATTAAATTTGTGTAATTAATTATTATTTTTCCGAATTTATCACAAATCAATGTTAAATTAAGATATTCATACTAAATATTTAATTTCAGTATGGATTTAAAAATAAATATTAATAATTTTGATCGGATCATCACTCAAAATTATTATTATGAAGATAAAATACATCAGTATCATTTTACTTGGAGTGTCTACCTTCTCTTATGCCCAGCAGATAAAAGACACGTTGAAAGAATCCAAGATCGACGAAGTAGCCATTACAGGAAGCCGTAACAAAAAGAGAACGGTGGTTAATACTCCTGTTCCTATTGACATCATCGACATTAAGCAGGTAAGCCAGTCTACAGGGCAGATAGAAGTCAATCAGCTTTTACAATTTTCTGCGCCCTCTTTCAACTCCAACAAGCAATCAGGATCCGATGGTGCTGATGCTGTAGATCCGGCGACTTTAAGAGGTCTTGGTCCCGATCAGACCTTACTTTTATTGAATGGAAAAAGATATCACCAGTCTTCACTGATCAACCTTTTTGGAACCAAAGGAAGAGGAAACACCGGATATGACATGAACACCATTCCGATCGGTGCTATAAAAAGAGTGGAAGTTCTTCGTGACGGAGCTTCCGCCCAATACGGTTCTGATGCTATTGCAGGAGTTATCAACGTTATTTTGAATGACAGAGACAAAGGTTTTGAAGGAAATGCTTTTTATGGCATGAACCTTTTTAAAAGCCCCGGAAACAATGATGTTGTTTCTGATCACAAAGTAGACGGAACGACCTTTGATTTCAGTGGAAATTTAGGGACCAAAATAGGCTCAAAAGGCGGTTTTGGAAACTTTACAGTAGAGTTTGTTAATAAAGATTACGCCATACGAAACGCAAATCCGGATATTTACACAGCTCCAAGACAGCGTTTCGGAGATGCCAAGGCTCAAAATATTTACTTTTTCGGAAATATTGAACTTCCTTTATCTGATGGGCTGAAATTCTATTCCCGCCAGGGTTTTTCACATAGAAATACTAAGGCTTATGCATGGACCAGAACGCCTGATGCAGATGGCAATATCCCCGAAGTGTACCCTGCAGGGTTCAACCCGATTGAAAACACCAGCATTACAGATTTCACTTTTGACAACGGCTTAAAATTCAAAGTGGCCGACTGGGATGTAGATTTTTATAATGCTTTTGGCAACAACAGATTCACTTATCAGATCGATAATACAATTAATGCCACTTTAGGAGTCAAATCTCCAACAAGCTTTAATGCAGGAGGACATTCTCTGCTGCAAAATACAACAGGATTTAATGCCGTGAAACAATTTAAGGTACTGGAAGGACTGAATATTGCTTTCGGATCAGAATTCAGATATGAAAAATTTGATATCATTAAAGGAGAAGAAGCCTCCTATACCATGTATGATAAAAACGGAAATCCTGTTACACCAGACACCCCTGAGAGTTTACTGGTTACCAACCCTTTAAATGACAATAGCGTAAGGCCAGGCGGTTCGCAGGGATTCCCGGGGTATTCTACAGATATCGGTAAAAGCAGAAATAACTTTGCTGCCTACATAGACACTGAACTGGATGTGACTAAAAACTGGATGATAAGCGTTGCCGGAAGGTTTGAAAATTATAATGATTTCGGAAGTACACTGAATGGTAAGTTTGCTACACGATATGCATTTACTCCTCAGTTTGCTTTCCGCGGATCTGTTTCTACGGGTTTCAGGGCTCCTTCTTTGGCTCAAAAATACTACAGCCAGCAGTTTACCAACTTCCAGGAAGGTGAATTGGTGACTATTCAGCTGGCGTCTAATGACAGCAAACTGGCAAGCAGTCTCGGAATCCCTCAATTGAAACAGGAAACATCGGTGAACGGGAGTGCAGGATTCACTTTTAACACAGGAAAATTCACGGCAACAGTGGATGGATATTATATTGAGGTAAAAAACAGAATTGTTCTTACCGGATATTTTACACAGGCAGACCTGCCGGCAGAGGTTCAGGCAGAAAATCCGTTTATTGATCAGGTACAGTTCTTTTCCAATGCAATTGATACGCGCACGAAAGGAGTTGACCTTATCTTGAGCTATAATGAAAATATAGGCTCCGGGAAACTGACTGCTACATTAGCGGGGAACTATAATGATATGGAAATCAACAAAGTAAATACTTCGGAAAAGCTGGCAGGAAAAGAAGACATTTACCTGAGCGAAAGAGAAAAGGCTTTTATTCTTGCTTCTGCTCCGAAAACAAAAGTGAATTTAAACCTGAATTATAAGATCAGTAAATTCAATGCGAATCTGCAGCTGGTAAGATTTGATAAGGTCACGCTGATTGGTTATGACGGTACAGAACAGGTTTATAATCCAAAAGTAACAACAGACCTTTCTTTTGGTTATGAATTTAGTAAGAATCTCAATGTAACCCTGGGCAGTAAAAATCTGTTCAAC
This sequence comes from Chryseobacterium sp. AG844, assembly GCF_003182335.1. Taxonomy (NCBI): domain Bacteria; kingdom Pseudomonadati; phylum Bacteroidota; class Flavobacteriia; order Flavobacteriales; family Weeksellaceae; genus Chryseobacterium; species Chryseobacterium sp. AG844. The sequence goes on from NZ_QGTV01000034.1 coordinate 12,498, forward strand.
AGATATCCTACCCTGCAAACCACCCAGGTAAGTGATGGTAACACAGAAGGTGGAGGTATTTTTGATCCTGTTCAGATGGGATTTTCCGGAAGACAGGTTTTTGCCAGACTTAATTTTAAGTTTTAAGAGAATAAAAAGAAACTGTATCAAAATGTCATTCTGAACACAGACTGAAGGTCTGCGAACGTAGTTCAACAATGTAGTGAAGAATCTTATATTATTGGTTTATAAATGAGATTCTTCCTTCGTCAGAATGACAAAGGTGAAATTATTAATCTTTGATACAGTTCTTTCCTATTTTTTTGAAATTTTATAAAGTTTACCGCTATCTGTTACGGCATACAGATTTCCATCCATTCCATTTAATACATCCCGGAAACGCTCTTTCTGATCTGCAAGAAGACGTTCTTCTCCTACTACTTTATTGTCTTTCATGACAATTCTGTCAATATGCTCACCGCTTAAACATCCGATAAACAGATTGCCTTTCCATTCGTCTATATTTCCTGTATAAAAAGTTATTCCACTTGGTGAGATCACAGGATCCCAATAATAGACCGGCTGTTCTGTTCCTTCTTTTTGAGTGATACCCTGTCCTACTTTATTTCCGGAATATTCAATTCCATAGGTTACATCTCCCCAACCGTAATTTTTTCCGGGTTGGATCAGATTGATTTCATCACCACCTCTTGGCCCCATTTCAACATCCCATAGATTGCCATTGGGATCGATGGCCATTCCCTGCGGGTTCCGGACTCCATAAGCGTAGATTTCCGGTTTAAATCCTGATTTTCCGATAAAAGGATTTCCCGGAGCCGGTTGCCCATCCTTTGTAATTTTTAAAATTTTCCCAAGATAATTATCTGTTTTCTGGGCATATACACGGGTAACTTTATCTGATCTTTCTCCTGTGCTGACAAATAAGTTTCCATCCTTATCAAAAGCAAGACGGCTTCCATAATGTTTATCTCCATCATAAGAAGGTTCTGCACGGAAAATAACTTTTACCTCTGAAATACTTTTAAGATCTGCCGAAAGCTTTCCTTTGGCAACAGATGTTAAGTTTCCTTTTCCAAATGGCTCCGAGAAGCTGAAGAAAATAATACTATTGGTTTTAAAATCAGGATCAAGAGTAACATCCAGCATTCCTCCCTGCCCTTTTGAATCTACTTTTGGAAAGCCTTCTATTTTGGAGACCTGCTTCCCATCTGGTGAAACAATATTCATGTACCCTTTCTTATCGGTGACGAGGAATTTCCCATCAGGTAAATTGATAATGCCCCAGGGTCTTCCCAAATCTTTATTTAATATTTCAACGTTATAGGCTGTTGTCGTCTTTACGGCCTTAATTCTCGTCTGTCCTTTAAATGCCGGCCTGTAATCAGAATTAGGGTTTTCTGTTTCTACACTTCCGTCATTTCCTGTCTTTTGAGCATTCGCATGATTCTCTTTGCATGATGACAAAAAAAGAAAAAGGCTTACTACAGGAAAGTAAAATGAATTGATTTTCATGTTATTATGATTAGGTGTAATACAACGAATGGAAAAATAATGCCAATAACCACTTCGGGAGAAAATGAAATTCTGAACCGGGAACTTTTAAAAACAGTCACTGAAATCAATAATGAAACAGTATGGATACCTGCAATGAAAGATGGAAAAGCCGTTGCTTCAGTATTGAAAGTTCCGGCAACCATGACTTTTACACGGCCCTAACAATAAAGCGCTATTTTCAGCGCTTTTAATTTTTCTTAGTCAGACAACTTCAAAAAATCAAAAATCAAGGTAGATAAGTTAAAATTTTATTATCAAAATATTCACCTTCAAAACATTATACAGCCTAATAATTTCTTTCGTATTTTTGTTGTATACATTCTTTTCTATGGATTTTAAGCTTCACTCAGAATATAAACCTACCGGAGATCAGCCCCAAGCTATTGAAAAACTTACTGAAGGAATAGAGATTGGTGAGAAATATCAAACGCTTTTAGGGGTAACAGGTTCCGGAAAAACCTTTACTGTTGCGAATGTTATACAAAAAGTACAACGTCCAACTCTGGTACTGGCACACAACAAAACGCTTGCTGCACAGCTCTTCATGGAGTTTAAAGAGTTTTTTCCCGAAAACGCAGTGGAATACTTTGTCAGCTACTATGATTATTACCAGCCTGAGGCTTATATTGCCACAACAGGAACTTATATTGAAAAAGACCTGAGCATCAATGAAGAGGTAGAAAAACTACGTCTTTCTGCAACTGCCAGCCTTCTTTCGGGAAGAAGAGACGTTTTGATTGTAGCTTCTGTTTCATGTATCTATGGTATCGGGAACCCTACGGAATTTCATAAATCTTTGATTTCTATCGCCATTGGTGAGAAAGTTACAAGAACTGCTCTTCTCCATTCATTAGTTAACGCACTATACGCGAGAACGCTAAATGAATTCCAGAGAGGAACATTTCGTGTAAAAGGAGATGTCATTGATGTTTTCCCTGCCTACACGGATAATGCAATCAGAATTCAGTTTTTTGGAGATGAAATTGAAAAGATTCAAAGTTTCGATCCGGTAACAGGAAATGTAGAAGATAATTTTGATCAGATACAGATTTATCCTGCCAATCTTTTTGTAACATCGAAGGAGACCTTAAATGGCGCCATTAAGGAGATTCAGGATGACATGGTAAAACAGGTTGATTTCTTTAGTTCTGTCGGGAAGCCTTTAGAAGCAAAACGCCTTCAGGAAAGAACAGAACTTGATCTTGAAATGATCAAAGAACTTGGCTATTGCTCAGGAATTGAGAACTATTCAAGGTATCTGGATGGCCGTCTTCCGGGAACAAGACCTTTCTGCCTGATTGACTATTTCCCTAAAGATTTTTTAATGGTTATTGACGAGAGTCACGTAACCGTTCCACAGGTTCATGCCATGTACGGAGGAGACCGAAGCAGAAAAGAAGCATTGGTGGAATACGGTTTCAGACTTCCTGCTGCAATGGACAACAGACCTTTAAAGTTTGAAGAATTTGAAGCTATTCAGAATCAGGTTATTTATGTTTCTGCAACACCTGCAGATTATGAACTTGAAAAAACGGGAGGTGCTTATATAGAACAGATTATCCGTCCTACAGGGCTTTTAGATCCGATTATCGAAGTAAGACCTTCACTGAACCAGATTGATGATCTGATGGAAGAAATCCAGAAAAGAGCCGATGCGGATGAAAGGGTACTGGTGACTACTTTAACCAAGAAAATGGCGGAAGAACTTACCAAGTACTTCACCAAATTCGGAATCAGAACGAGATATATTCACTCAGATGTAGAGACTCTGGAGCGTATTCAGATTATGCAGGATCTTCGTTTAGGGCTTTTTGATGTATTGATTGGGGTTAACTTATTAAGAGAAGGTCTGGATTTACCTGAAGTTTCTCTGGTTGCCATTCTGGATGCTGATAAAGAAGGAATGCTGAGAAGCAGAAGATCAATGATCCAGACCGTAGGGCGTGCCGCAAGAAACGTGAACGGAAAGGCAATCATGTATGCTGACAAAATTACAAAATCTATGCAGGCTACTCTGGATGAAACCGAATACCGACGAGCCAAGCAAATGCAGTACAATGAAGAGCACGGTCTGAAGCCAAAAGCATTAAATAAAAAGATATCTGAAAATCTTGTAGGAAGAAGCAAAGACTTCCCTGATGAAAAATATACTCAAAAGGAAATTCTTCAGAAAGTTGCCGAAACAAAAGCAACCTACGCCACTGAGGATATTGAGAAAATGATTGCCCAAAAACAAAAAGAAATGGAAGCGGCAGCAAAAAATCTCGACTTTATTAAAGCTGCCAAGCTGAGAGATGAAATTTCAGCATTGAAAGCGTAAAAGGATTAATGATAAAATAATTTCGGCGGCATCTTCGATGCCGCCGAAATTATATACTAAAATGGGTATTTTTTAATTTTTTTATAATCCATTCCTTACTGCTGCCCGGATAGGAGTCAAAAGATCCATCAATCCGTTTAACTTGATTTCGTAAACCGTTGAAAGCTGCATTCCCAATTTTCCTTTTGGCATTCCGTTTTTATTAAACCATTCCAGATAGCTGATGGGAAGGTCCACCAGAACCGTTCCTTCATATTTACCGAAAGGCATTTTCATGACACAGATTTCTTTTAATATTTCGGGATTAAGTCCTTCCACTTTTATATAATTAAATTAATTGTTCTTTAATATCATCCTGAGCGGGCAGTTCAAGATCCGGAGGAGTATCTTCATCCGAAAATTCGTTTCTATATACCTGCACCAGAAGAAGTGTCAATGAGATCAGAATAGGTCCGAAAATCAGTCCCATAAACCCAAACAGATTCATTCCCATAATGATTCCGAATACGGTATTCAATGGGTGAATATTTTCCAGTTTCTTTAAAAGGGTAAAACGTAGAAGATTATCAGTAAGTCCTACCACCACAAGGCAGTAGATTGCTAAACCAATTCCTTGTCCGGTATTACCTTCCGCAATCATAAAAATGCACACGGGAACGTAGATAATAGCCGTTCCTACTACAGGAATTACAGAAGCGGCAGCCGTTAATGCAAAAAGCAATGCTGCTCCCGGTGCTCCAAAAATCAGATAACCGATGAGAGCAACAATCCCCTGCCCTACTGCTACAACCGGAATTCCGATAGCATTTGCCATGATTAATTTTCTCATTTTATCGCCAATCAGAGAGATATTTGCTCTCTTCAGCGGAGCGGAAGAAGTCAGAATCTTTTCAAAGAGCCTCGGTTTTTCCAACATAAAATAAAGAATAAAATACATGGACATCACAACTGTAAGCGTATTGAATGTCCCACTGACTGCAGAAGTAGAAAATTTTCCTACATTATCTTTCAGTTTTGCCATATTTTCTTTGCTCAGAATATCAAACCCTGTTTTTGAGAAAATATAAGCATGTATTTTATCCAGGAAAACATTGAACTTGGCCATATAAGCCTGTGCATTTCCCAGTTTATCAATAATCAGATCGGCAATAAAATAGATCGGAAGAATAAGAACAATAAGACTTGCAAACATCAATGCAAAAGCAGCCAGTGACGGTTTCCATTTCTTTTCTTCCTGCAGATAAAAATTATACTTTCTGCAGACCACATAAATGGTAATCGCTCCCAGAACCGAGGGAATAAACAATGCCAGATTAAAGCAGATCAATCCGGTCAATACCAGAATGATGGCCAGTAACGACATCTGCTTTATCGCAACACTGCTTATTTGTTTGTCCTTATTCATCATGTATTTTATATTTTATTTGCTGTACATAATCTGTCTTGGTTTTCCTAAGAAAGCGCAATACGTAGAGTACATTACAATCATAATAAACGGAGCAGTCAGGATAATCCCTATTCCACAAAGAATAATTCCTGCAATAGAAATCAAAAATCCTAAAAATCCGGTTAATAAGAAAGTTCCATAATTTTCTTTAGCAATATTGAACGACTTTGATAAAGCCTCTGTAGCTGAAGCATTTTCAAATAACAGAATCGGATATCCTATTAAAAGGAAAGGATATACAAAAATGATAGGCAGAACACATAATGCCAGCGCAATGGAAGAAATTATCCACGCAAGAAGACTATAAATCAGGATGTTTACAAAATTCTGGCGGTATCCGATAAAAAGATCAGAAAATTCAATCGGACTTTTGGTATTGTATTTATTGACCATATAGATCAATCCTACATACAAGGGAGATAATAAAAGGCCGAAAAGGCTGGATGCTCCCATATATAAAGGAAGTCCCGGAGCACTCCAGTAATTAAAATCTCCTCCTGATTTCATTTCTTCCACCATAGAAGCAGAGTCAAACCCTGTAAGCATTTGAATAACAGAGCCTCCGATCAGGTAGATGATCATAGCTACAATTCCGTAACCGAAAACGCCTTTGTACATTTCAAAAGCATGAGAAATAATTGATCCCGTTTCTCTGTTGGGTACAGAGCCCTGTTGATCAAATTCGTTAAATTCAGACATAGTTTAAATATTTAATGATTTTACCAAATTTACTTTTTTTTAGTAAAAAATCCCATTAAACACGAATGAATTTTAACTTTTCTCCGAAAAAACGGTTTTATACAATGAGTAAATCATTGCATTCCAAAAAGGAAAAGTAAATAATCCTCCAATAAAAAATAGGGCAAAGCCCAAATACTTAAATAGAAAGGCAACGATTACACATACCGTTATTTCCAGAAAATACATTCTGAGCGCTTTAAAATTCAGGGAAATGGATTCAAAGATTCTTTTATTGGTAAAAAACATCAACGGAGCAACAAATACAGTTGCTATCACCCAAACGATTCCAAGAATAATAGTCTGGGCAGCATTGATATAAATGAAAAACCAGAAAATATAATATCCTATGTACTTAAAAAAGTTAAGGCCATTATATCCCACCAATAAATCTCTCAGTTCCAGCTTTTCTTTAAGATCAATTTTTCTGTAAATCTGATAAAACCCGATATTGAGAGGATAAAGAAAAATCATAGTTCCCACAATCATCAGAGAAAAATTCTGAAATTCCGGAGTAGAAACCATTTTGGTATATTGTGCAGCATAGGCCTGCATACCATCCTTAAGATACTTGCTAGTTTCCATGTACTGGCTCAAAATATTATATTTGAGATCTGCGGCGAAAAATACTGTGAGGAAAATTCCAAAGTAAAAAATGGAAAACATCAACTGAAAAACGAGTGTTTTATTCCAATAAAAAAAAGCCTGCTTCAATATAAAATCTATTCCCGGTTTCTGAGGATATTTGTTCTGCATCATAAAAAATTTATGCAAAAGTAAACATCAATAAGTACTTTTGCAGAATGTTTTCAGTGAATCATCAAAAATTTATGGAAATGGACGAGCTTTCTCTTCAGAAGGTTCCCTATTTTTTCATCATCGACTTTCTCTCGGAGAATGTTGAAATCTATCAGGAAAATGAAATTGAAAAACAGGGTTTAATTGTTGATTTTCAAGAATTTTCAACCTCAAAAGAAACTCATGCGCTGAATAAAAAAGTAGTTTGGAAATCCTTTCCTGAAACATTGGAGAGCTTTCAGGCCGGCTTTGATAAAGTTCAGAAAAATATTCGTTTAGGAAACTCTTACTTAGTAAACTACACTAGAAAAACACGTATTGAGACTAATTTAACCTTGGAAGAAATTTTTTATCATTCAAATGCGAAATACAAAGTTTTTTATAAAGATTTTTTTGTATTTTTTTCTCCGGAAACTTTTATAAAGATCATTGACGGAAAAATTTTCACCTATCCCATGAAAGGAACCATTGATGCATCTATTGAAAATGCAGCAGAAATTCTTAAGAATGATAAAAAGGAGAAGGCAGAGCATTACACGGTTGTAGATCTCCTTCGGAACGATCTAAGCATGGTAGCTGACGATGTAAAGGTAGATCAGTTCCAACAGATTGATTTTATCAAAACCCGGCAGAAGGATCTGTATGCAATGAGTTCCGAAATTTCAGGGATGATAAAACCTGAATATGAGGGAAAAGTAGGAAGTATTATGAAGAAACTGCTTCCGGCAGGCTCTATTTTAGGAGCTCCCAAACCTAAAACACTGGAAATTATTCTGGATGCGGAAGGGTACGACAGAGGATATTACACGGGAATCTGTGGTTGGTTTGACGGCCAAAATGTAGACAGCTGTGTAATGATACGCTTTATTGAAAAAGAAGAAGATCAATTGTATTTCAAAAGCGGAGGCGGTATAACGCACATGAGCAAATTAGAAGACGAATATCAGGAAATGAAAAATAAAATCTATGTCCCAATTCATTGAAAGCATTAAAGTAGAAGATCAGGAGGTTTTTCTATTGGATCTACATCAGAAACGTGTCAACCAAACATTTTCCCATTTCGGGAAAGAAGACTCTATTGATCTGGCCAAGATCTATAAAAATCTGCAGCATGATGAAGATGGTCTTTTCAAGCTGAGAATTGCTTATGACCTTGATAAAAAGATCAGAACACAGATGATTCCTTATGCGATTCCCGAAATACAGGACTTTCAGCTGGTGGAAAACAACAGCTTTGATTATTCATTCAAGTTTGAAGACCGCAAAGAGCTTGATAAAATGAAGATGAAAGCAAAAGCAGAAGAAATTATCATCGTTAAAAATAATCATATCACTGATACCTCTTTCTCCAACATTTTATTTTTAAAAGGAAAAGACTGGTTTACCCCTTCTACTTACCTGTTGAACGGTGTGCAGAGACAACATCTTTTAAAGCATAAAAAGATCAAAGAAACGGAGATCACTTTACAGAATATAAAGCAATTCACCCATTTCCAGATCATTAATGCGTTGAACGATTTTGATGATATGTTTATCTATCCTATCGATAGAATTATCAATCTGCCGGGGAATGAAGAATATCTTGACCTTTAAATTTATTTCATAAATTCAAAATACGATTTCAGTACATCTGCGCTGTTCTTCCCGTGAGTATTTACTTCCAGGATTTTTGGCTGCGCATCAGGTTTGAAGAAATTCTCAAGAACTCTGTCCAGGGTAAGCTCATCCTCTACCCGGATGTAGGAGAAGCCAAAATGTTTCGCCAGAGATTCTGCATTTTTACGGTGTTTTGTAGCAATAAATTCGTCCAGAGTATTCGGATTGGCATTTCCAGGCCCCGGAATAATTTTAAAGATATTTCCTTCACCGTTATTGAAGATCATAATTCTTACAAATGGCGGAATATATTGGTTCCAAAGACCATTGATATCATAGAAAAAACTCAGGTCTCCTGTAATCAATAAGGTTGGATTTTCATTTTTAATGGCAAATCCCATTGCCGTAGAGGTAGATCCGTCAATACCGCTTGTTCCTCTGTTACAGTACATTTTTCTCTTCCCAAAATCAAACAGCTGCGCATACCTGATCCCCGAGGAGTTACTGAAATGAATATTATAATTCTCAGGAATTGTTTGTGACGCTTTATTGAAGAAATAAAAATCTGAGAAATCAATTGTATTTAAAAACTGTTCGTGTTTAGCATCTTTTTTATCCCTTAAGACGTCCCAAAGGTTATAATAAGGTCTTGGTTCCAGATTGATAAATTTCAGCAGTTTTGAGAAGAAAACCTCAGGTTTTACCTCGATCTTTTCTGTGAGTGAGAAATAAGTATCAGGCTGCCACACTTCATCCAGATGCCAGTGTTGTTTAGGACGGGCACTTCTGAGGAATTGTTTTACTTTTTTGGAAACCACATTCTGCCCAACTGTAATCAACAGGTCAGGAGCATATTTTTTGTAATCCTCTTCTGTAAAATTGAAAATATAACGGTCTATATGTTTGAAGAATTTTTCATGATGCAGGTTTGAATTGGCTTCACTCAGTACCACAACAGAATGGTTTTTCACCAACTGAGTCAGCTGGTTTTCCAGTTCCGGACTGTAGTCTCTTGTTCCCACCAACAGCATAATTCTTTGTGAAGTATGCCATTCTGCAATCAGATTGGACGGAATTTCATACTCTTTATGCTTAATTGTCTTTTCTACCGTAGGAAAAGTAGGAAGCTCTGAAACCAGCTCATACAAAGGTTCTTCCAGAGGAATATTAATATGTACCGGACCTTGCTTCTCAAAGCAAAGTTCAATAGCTTTTTTAATGATATCGAAATTAATATCTTCTGCATTCTCCTTACTGTCTTCCAAAAGCTGGAAATCACCATAGGAATGCTGATGAAAAACATCCTTCTGCCTGATTGTTTGCCCATCGAATATATCAACAAAATCTGTCGGCCTGTCTGCAGTAAGTACCAAAAGGGGCACATTCTGATAAAATGCTTCCGTAACCGCAGGATAATAATTAACTACAGCAGATCCGCTGGTACACGTAACAGCTACTGGTTTTTTCTCACTTTTCGCCATTCCCATTGCAACAAAAGCAGCACTTCTTTCGTCTACAATGCTGTAACAGTTGAAACTATCTACCTCTGAAAAATGGATGGCCAAAGGAGCATTTCTCGACCCCGGAGAAATTACGATATCTGCAATTCCGTACTGTTGAAGAAGATGTGCAAGTATTTGGATACTTCTCTTAGAAGAATATTTTTTCATACAGCAAATTTAACTTATAAATAATGATTTTAAAATCATTTAATTTAAAAAAAATGTAATTTTGCTGTTCGTAAATTTCTAAAAATGGATAAAATACCTAGTGTAGACCTGCGTGATTTCCTTTCGGGCAACCCGGAACGCAAACAGAAATTTGTAAATGAAATCGGAAAAGCTTATGAAGAAATTGGTTTTGTAGCCTTAAAAGGCCACTTTCTTGATGACAACCTAGTGGATGATTTGTATGGAGAGGTAAAAAACTTTTTTGAACAGCCAGTGGAAACGAAACAAAAGTATGAGATTCCAGGAATTGGTGGCCAGAGAGGTTATGTAGGATTCGGTAAAGAAACTGCAAAAGGTTTCAAAAAAGGAGACTTAAAAGAATTTTGGCACTTTGGACAGTATCTGACTGATGATTCAAAATACAGAACTGAGTATCCGGACAATGTAATCGTTGAAGAACTTCCAAGATTCAACGAAGTTGGTAAAGAAGCATTCCAGATGCTTGAGAAAACAGGACAGTATGTGTTAAGAGCTTTAGCATTACACCTTGGTTTAGATGAATTTTATTTTGATGACAAGATCGCCGAAGGAAATTCTATTTTAAGACCAATTCACTATCCGCCAATCACTGAAGAACCAGATGATGCGGTAAGAGCAGCTGCTCACGGAGACATCAACCTTATCACTCTTTTAATGGGAGCACAAGGAAAAGGTCTTCAGGTTCAAAATCACAATGGAGAATGGATTGATGCCATTGCCGAACCAGATGAACTGATGATCAATGTTGGTGACATGCTTTCAAGACATACCAACAACAAATTGAAATCTACCATCCACAGAGTGGTAAACCCACCAAGAGAAATGTGGAGTACTTCAAGATATTCAATTCCTTTCTTTATGCATCCAATTAGTGCCATGTCTTTAAATGCACTTGAGAACTGTGTAGATGAAAACAATCCTAAATTATACGAAGATACTACCGCCGGAGAATTCCTGCATGAAAGATTGATCGAACTGGGATTGATTAAAAAATAAAAAGAAACGGCTGTCTCTATTTGAGGCAGCCGTTTTTATTTACATATTCATTTTACATCTTTTTATCCTGTTATACAATAAAATTCGGGGCACGGATTGGGTTGTGTAAAAGTTCCCCATGGACAGATACAGGTATAAGTATCGTCGCCACCTCCAGGATTTTCTCGACCTCCAGGATTTTCGTAAGGAACACATTTTCCCCCTGAGCAGATTTGTCCTGCAGAACAGCCACCTTCTCCCGGTCCACCGCCTTCTAAGCAATAGGCTGGGAAATTAATCCCCGCAACAATACATTTTCTGTCTTATATTGAAAGTTTTTTAAAATTTTTCATAGTTATTGGTTTTTGGTATTCCTACTCTATAAGCTTTTCGGATAACGCTAGCTTAAAATTACTATTTATTATATTAATAATTAAGCAATTAAAATTAGAAAAATCTTAAAGCGTAAAAGAATAGAAAGCTATATTAAATTTCACTTTTAAATATACCACACATTGCATAATTAAAAATATTTTAATTATTTTTACTTTAACAACAAATTTTTAATTAAAACTATATGAAAAACCTAAAAAAACTACAAAAGAACCAATTAAAGAACATTTCAGGTGGAGCTAATCTTCCGGAAACAGATTTCTGTATGTATTACTGCAACGGAACCATTGTTTGTGCAACCTGCAGCGATGACTTCAAATGCCCGGACACGAACAGTGATATCTAAGATAAAAAATCAAAATGTCATCAATAAGAACCGTTTCTGCAGAGAAGCGGTTTTTTATTTCTTTTGGATTAAAATAAAGCGGATTTCAGCCACTCAGATCTATTTATAATGATAAGCCCAGATTTTGTTTGCGATAAGCAATTTATGAGCTTAAAAAGAGGAGAATGATTTCTATTCTACAAATAGCAGACTAAACAGATAAAACTTTTCTTGTAAATAGCGTCTTTCTATTTCATTTGTGCTGCTTCTTTCCACTGTGTCATTTCGTAGGAATCCAGACTCTTTTTATAGAGTTTAAAGCTTAAAAAGTTAGAGAGTTCCAACGGCGTCCTTCTCTTTCATGTGTACCACTTCTTTCCACTATATCATTCCGCAGGAATCCATACTCTTTTTATAAAGTCTTTATGATTTCTTTAACTCAGACGGTTTGATACTGTAAAATTGTTTGATGATACTTTGTTGAGACTCCTACGGAGTGACAATTGGAGTGTATGCTGTCCAGCATAAGT
>NZ_QGTV01000035.1:0-20947 GCF_003182335.1 Chryseobacterium sp. AG844
ATCCGGGTATTACAACCCTGTGGATTGGACTCAAATGTTTTAAAGATATAGCCAAAGCTTACAAAATCTTTAAAGATCTGTCCACACGATAGTCCTTTGGAGGGGTGGCAAAAATTCAAAGAATTTTTGACGGGGTGGTTAGCTTTTCCTACAGATTTCACGGATTTACACAGATGTTTGTGTATTATAAAAAATCTTCGATTTTTAAACTTAAGTGAACTTCTCAGCAGTTTATCTGCACTTAAAATCAACTTAAGTGTTTTTATCTTTTGTGGCTTTTGACTTCGTCGAATCTTCGATTTGTGGTTAAAATACAAAGTTTTCAGCTATAAAAACATTTCATTTATCAGATAATTTATCATAACTTGCAGGAATTATGATGTCGAAACGTTGCAAATATGCGCTTAAAGCAATGGTCAGATTAGCAAGGAATTATAACCAGGGCTTTCTGCCAACTTCCGTTATTGCACAGGACGAAAACATTCCCAAAAAATTTCTGGAACAAATCCTTCTAGAACTAAAAAGAGCCAAACTGGTCAACAGCAAGCAAGGTAAAGTAGGAGGGTATTATCTTTTAAAATCACCCGATGAGGTCTCATTAGCAGACATTTACAGAATCTTTGACGGTCCTATTGCTCTTACACCATGTGTTTCCTTAAATTTTTACGAAGCATGTGATGATTGTGTAGACGAAGCAGTATGCTATCTGAGGAAAGAACTTATGATCGTTCGTGAAAAGACCAGAAAAAGCATGATGGAAGCTACCTTAACCAAGTTCATCAATAAAGAATAAAATTTTTTTTATTTAAGTTCTACTATTTTGATAGGAGTTATAGAATTTTATATATATTTGCAAGACTTAAATCTCAATTCAAAATGGAAAACAGTCTGAAAAATGAATTCGAAAATCTTGTGAAAGAGGCTGATGAAGCTTCTTTTCAAACTAATGCACTGCAAATACTGACTGAAAGATTCCCGGGTAAAGTGATCTTTTCAACCAGTTTCAGTTACGAGGATCAGGTCATCACTCATCTGACTAAAGATTTAAATATTGAAATTTTCACCCTGGATACGGGAAGACTTTTTGAACAGACTTATGAAACCTGGACTTCCACCAAGGCTTTCTTTAAAAAGAACATCAAAGCCTATTATCCGGATACGGAAGAGCTCAGAGAATTTGTAACAGAAAACGGCCCTGATTCATTCTATCAATCCGTAGAAAAAAGGAAAGCATGCTGTACAATCCGAAAGGTTCATCCTTTAAGAAAAGCACTGGAAGGCTATAAGGTATGGATTACAGGACTGAGATCCGAACATTCTCCCAACAGACAGAATATGCCTCAGCTGGAGTGGGATCCTGATAATAAAATCATCAAATTTCATCCCATCCTTCACTGGACGACAGAACAGGTGACAACGTATGTAAAAGATCATCATCTACCTTACAATCACCTTCATAAAAAAGGATTTGTGAGCATAGGATGCGAGCCCTGTACCAGAGCGATCAAAGAAGGAGAAGATTTCAGAGCAGGCCGCTGGTGGTGGGAAGATGCCAACAAAAAAGAATGCGGTCTGCATATTCATCAATAAAAAAAAGAAAAAAATGTCGATACATCAGTTAAACTATTTAGATCAGTTAGAAGCCGAATCTATTTACATATTAAGAGAAGTCGCAGGCCAGTTTGAACGTCCGGCGTTGTTATTCAGTGGAGGAAAAGACAGTATCGTACTGGCGCATCTGGCAAGAAAAGCATTCTTCCACGGAAAAATTCCGTTTTCATTTGTTCATGTAGATACAGGCCACAACTTTCAGGAGGTTTTGGATTTCCGTGATCAGCTGGTGGAACAGCTAGATGTGAATCTGGTCGTCAGGAAAGTGGAAGACACGATAAAAAGTAAAAAACTGACTGAGGCTAAAGGTAAATTCCCGAGCAGAAACTGGCTGCAAACCTACACTCTTCTTGATACTATTGAAGAATTTGAATTCGATGCCTGCATAGGAGGAGCCAGAAGAGATGAGGAAAAAGCCCGCGCCAAAGAAAGAATCTTCTCTGTTCGTGATGAATTCGGGCAGTGGGATCCTAAACTTCAGCGTCCTGAGCTGTGGAATATCTTCAACGGAAGAATCCACAAAGGAGAAAATGTAAGAGTTTTCCCAATCAGCAACTGGACAGAGCTTGACATCTGGAATTATATCCGAAGAGAGAAAATTGCACTGCCTTCCATCTATTTCTCGCATGAAAGAGAAGTAATCGACTTTAACGGACAATGGCTGGCCAATTCTTCCCATGTGGTTTTAGAACCGGAAGACGTCATTACTACTAAGAAAATCCGTTACCGCACCGTAGGAGATATGACCTGTACTGCAGCTGTGGAATCTAATGCTGTTACGATAGATGCCGTTATCGAAGAAATTGTAGCTACAAGAATCTCAGAGCGTGGCGAAACCAGAATTGATGACAGGGTAACAGAAGCCGCTATGGAGGACAGAAAAAAAGGAGGCTACTTTTAGATAAGCAATCAGCAATGAATAATAAGATAACACCTTTACTTCTTAAAACAACAAAATATTACTCATTGCCTATTACTCATTACTTATAATTAAAATTCGGATGGATATATTAAGATTTATAACAGCAGGAAGCGTGGATGACGGTAAAAGTACCCTTATCGGCAGACTGCTTTACGATAGCAAAAGCATTTTACAGGACCAGTTGGAAGTCCTTGAAAAACATTCTAAAAACAAAAATGAAGACGGAGTAGACCTTGCTCTTTTAACAGATGGTCTGCGTGCAGAAAGAGAACAGGGAATCACCATTGATGTTGCCTACCGCTATTTTTCAACGGCAAAAAGAAAATTTATCATCGCTGATGCTCCCGGTCATGTACAATATACCCGGAATATGATCACCGGAGCATCCAACTCAGATCTGATGGTTATTCTGATTGATGCACGAAAAGGCGTGATTGAACAAACCAGAAGGCATTCCATCATCGCCTCTTTATTACAATTAAAGAAAGTAGCTGTAGCCATTAATAAAATGGATATGGTAGATTATTCGGCAGAAGTTTTTGAAAATATAAAATCAGAATATGCAAAAATTGCAGAAAATCTTGGACTGAATGATGTAAGTTATTTCCCGATCTCTGCATTAAAAGGAGATAATATTGTTTCAAAATCTTCCAGAACAGACTGGTATGAAGGAAATTCTTTACTGGAATATCTTGAAGAAGTAACGATCAATGAAGAAAAAAATAACGGAAGCCGTTTTCAGGTTCAGTACGTGATTCGTCCTCAAACCGAAGAACTGCATGATTATAGAGGATATGCCGGACAAATATTAAGTGGAAAATTCACCAAAGGAGACAAAATCCATATACTTCCTGCAGACCTGGCCACTGAAATCACCAAAATTGAGATCAATGGCATTGAAAAAGAAGAAGCCTTTGAAGGCCAGCCAGCCGTTATTCATCTAGCTCATGATGTAGATATCAGCCGTGGAGATATTTTTGCCACGGAAGAACATGTTCCCACCGTTGAAAAAGATCTTGAAATTCTTTTATGCTGGCTGGATCAGAAACCGTTGCAGCCAGGAAACAAATACCTTTTGCAGCAAAACAGCAGACTGATAAAAGCAGTAGTAAAAGAGGTTGATTACAAGATCAATGTGAATACTCTTATAAGGGAACAGGCCGATGGAGAGATCAAACTGAATGAAATTGTGAAAGTTACCCTGCGAACGGCACAGCCTTTGGTCTATGACAGCTTTACCAATAACAAAACAACGGGCTCTGCCATTCTGGTGGATGAAACGTCCAATTCAACGGTAGCAGCCTGTATAATTCAATAGAAAAAATGGCAATTTCCGATCAACTCATAGAAAGAATTCATCAGACTAAGCAAAACAGTATTCATGGATTCTTTGATAAAATAAAGACTAAAAAGTGGGTGAAGGATTTGTATGAAACACTTTTCCTTCCTCAGGATGACAATACTGAAGATCAGCTGAAAAGAAATTTTGAAGCGCTCCAGGAAACACTTTCAGACCTTATCAATACGGTAACAGGAGATAAAATTATTACCGAAAAACAGGTTAATCGTTTTTTTGAAGCTTTACCACAACTCTATGATCAGCTGGTACTGGATGCAAAATCCATTCTGGAATTTGATCCTGCCGCTGACTCACTGGAAGAAGTATACCTGGCATATCCCGGCTTTTTTGCCACGTATGTCTATCGTATCTCGCATCAGCTCTGGAGTCAGGAAGTGAAAATTTTACCAAGGGTCATCTCAGAATATGCCCACAGTAAAACGGGAATTGATATTCATCCGGGAGCCACCATCGGAAAGTCTTTTTTCATTGATCACGGAACAGGAATTGTGATCGGAGAAACAACGGTTATCGGAAATAATGTCAAAATCTATCAGGGAGTAACCCTCGGAGCCTTGAATGTTTCCAAAGAAAAAGCCCATCAGAAAAGACACCCCAATATTGAAGATGATGTGATTATCTATTCGGGAGCTACTATTCTGGGAGGCGAAACTACCATAGGCAGGGAAAGCATTATCGGCGGAAATGTATGGGTTACACAGGATGTTCCTGCCAATTCTCTGGTCTACCACAAAAGCGAAATAAAAATAAAGGATAATTCTTCATTGCCGGAATCATTAACCTTTGTGATCTAAAAAACAAAATAAAAAGTACATTGATATGAAATTTCAGAATGCATTAGAAACGATTGGGAATACACCCGTCGTGAAAATCAACAAACTCTTCGGTTCAGATCATGAAATCTGGATCAAACTTGAAAAAAACAATCCCGGCGGAAGCATTAAAGACAGAATCGGACTGGCGATGATTGAAGATGCAGAAGCCAAAGGATTATTAAATAAAGACAGCGTTATCATAGAGCCTACCAGCGGAAATACAGGGATAGGACTCGCTTTGGCTGCTGCCGTAAAAGGGTATAAGCTAATCCTTGTTATGCCTGAAAGCATGAGTATAGAACGCCGTAAAATCATGGAAGCGTACGGAGCAGAATTTTTGCTTACCCCAAGAGAAAAGGGAATGAAAGGGGCTATCGAAAAAGCCAATGAGCTTGCTGAAGAAACGCCCAACTCATGGATTCCCAGACAGTTTGACAATCCTGCTAATGTAAAAGTACATGTAGAAACCACCGCTCAGGAAATTTTAAAAGACTTTCCGGACGGCCTTGATTATATCATTACCGGAGTAGGAACCGGAGGACATATCACCGGAATAGCAAAAGTGGTTAAAGAAAAATTTCCTAACGTAAAAGTAATTGCTGTAGAACCGGAATTATCTCCTGTATTAAGTGGAGGAAACCCGGCACCACACCCGTTACAGGGATTAGGAGCAGGCTTTGTACCTTCCATTCTGGATATTACTCTTTTAGACGGAGTGATTACAGTAGGCAAAGAAGAAGCTTATGAATATGCCCTTAACGCAGCTAAAAAAGAAGGTCTTTTTGTCGGAGTTTCCACAGGAGCCGCTTTAGCAGCCATCGCCAAACATTTACCGGAAATACCCCCTAACGCTAAAATCCTGACAATTAATTACGATACCGGAGAGAGATATCTGTCGGTAGAAGGACTTTTCTAATTCCTTAATTAACAACTACTTCAATGAAAACAAATATAAAATCACCAAAGGTCTTCCTTATCGGTGCAGGGCCCGGCAACCCTGAACTGATCACTGTAAAAGCTGTAAAAGCAATCGCAGAAGCAGACGTTGTTTTATGCGACCGTCTTGTAAGTCCTGAGATTCTGGAAACCTACGTCAATAAAGACACAGAAATTATTTATGTAGGCAAAGAATGCAGCAAAAATGCTTCCACCCCTCAGTCTCATATCAATACTTTAATGGTGGAATATGCCCGTCAGAATAAAACGATTGTAAGACTCAAAGGAGGGGATGTTTCCATATTCTCGAATATTCTTGATGAGTTACAGGCTTTAAAAGAAAATCATATTCCTTACGAAATCATTCCGGGAATTACAGCCGCTTTAGGTGCGGCAGCCTTTGCAGGGATGCCTTTAACGGCCAGAGGATATTCCACATCCGTTCGTTTTCTGACGTACTATAAATCAGAGATTGTAACTGAAGAGTATTGGAAAGAACTTGCTCTCACCAATGATACCCTTGTTTTCTATATGTCTAAAGGAAACCTTACTCCTCTTGTGGAAAAGCTGAAAGCACTTCAGATTTCAGGTGATAAAAAAATTGCAGTCATTGAACAGGCTACGACTCCTTTCCAGAAGGTGTATACGTCATCATTTGATGATTTTAACGAAAAATTCGGAGACAAAAACTTTGCTTCCCCTTCATTGGTGGTAGTGGGCAAAATTGTAAACCTCCATGAAGAATTTTCATGGCTTGAAAATGCCGAGCAGGAAGGTCTTTATTTCAAATCAGTGGAAAACGGAACTCTAATCCCTACAACTCAAAATTTCTTTGAATATGCTGTCTGAATCTAAATTAAATGTATTAAAACAAATCTCCGGAGACCTCTCCAGAGACGAAGCCATCTGGGCAAGCGGATATCTTGCGGGTATTGCCGGAGGGTCCTCAATTACAGCCGTTCTGCCACCACTGGAAACGAATACCACTACACAGAATGCTGTAAAGAAAATAACGCTGGCTTACGGTACAGAAACCGGAAACAGTAAGAAACTGGCTACTGCACTGGCCGGTATCGTGAAGAAAAAAGGGCTTCAGGTAAAGCTGGCTGACCTTTCCCAATACAAGCCTAAAGATCTTGCAAAAGAGGAGTTCTTTTTTGTCGTCATCAGTACTCAGGGAGAAGGTGAACCGCCTGCTCTTGCTAAAAAATTCTACGATTATATTCATGAAAATGAAATTGATCTCAGCGGACTTAAATACGGAATTCTGGCATTGGGAGACAGTAGTTACCCTCTGTTCTGCCAGACTGGAGAAGATGTGGATTCACGCTTTGAAATATTAGGTGCCCAGCGTATTATTCCATTGAAAAAGTGTGACATTGATTACGAACAGGAAGCTTCCCATTGGATAGAGCATGTATTTGAAACAGTCAATAAAAATGCGGTGCAGAGTACAAAAAATATTTCAGCGCCAAAAGTTTCCGCCGGAAGAAAAAGATATCAGGGGAAAGTGTCTGCCATTATCAATCTGAACGATATTACCTCAGAAAAAGAAACCTATCATATTGAAATTGAAACCGAAGAAGCGCTTAGTTACCGCCCCGGTGCAGCTTTGGGAGTGATCCCTTTCAATTCAAAAGAGGTTGTAGATGAGATTATTACACTCACAGGAATTAATCCTAAAAAACAGGTTGAAACAGCAAAAGTTACAGACACTGTGGAAGAACTCCTGCACAAGCATCTTAACATCAGCTATTTACTTAAATCTGTAGTGGCTCAATATGCAAAAATAACAGGACATTCCATTCCGGAAGTCAGATTAAGTCTTCTTGATCTTCTTAGAATTTATCCTGTAAAAAATGCAGACGAATTTGAAGAAATCTTACAGATATTAACCGCTCAGGCACCACGTCTGTATTCCATTTCTTCCTCTGTGGAAGCTCATGGTGATACGGAAATTCATATTACGGTTGCTAAATCAGAATTTTTTATTGACCATCAGAAACATAATGGGTTATGCAGTGGATTTCTGAGTGAATTCAAAGAAGGGGAAGCGGTGGAATTTTTTATTCAGGAAGCAGGTCATTTCAAATTACCGGAAGCGGATAAAGATATCATCATGATTGGTCCGGGAACAGGGATTGCGCCTTTCAGATCATTCCTTTGGGAACGTGATGCCACTGGTGCAGAAGGAAGAAACTGGCTGTTTTTCGGAGACAGGAATTTTGTTTCAGATTTCCTTTACCAGGCAGAGCTGCAGGATTTTCTCAAAACAGGCAGTCTGACCCATTTAGATCTTGCTTTTTCCAGAGATACAGCTGAAAAAGTATATGTTCAGCACAGGTTGGAACAAAAAGCCCAGGAAGTTTTTTACTGGCTTGAAGGCGGAGCATCGGTGTATGTATGCGGTGCTAAAGAACCAATGGCCCGTGATGTAGAACAAACGCTTCTCACCATTATCCAGACTGAAGGAAAACGCAGCAAAGATGATGCTGTAACCTATCTGGAAGAAATGGAACTGAGCGGCAGATATGCTAAAGATGTGTATTAAAAAGAAGTACCCGTAAAAATTAAAGGAAACGATTATGAACAACAATAAAGAGAACCTTTCACCGGTAGAAAAAATTAAAACCGGCAGTAACGGACTCAGAGGAACTTTAAAGGAAAGTCTTGCAGATAACTTCACCGGAGCCATCAGAGAAGATGACCAGACTGTGATCAAATTTCACGGAATGTACCAGCAGGACGACAGAGACAGAAGGGAAGAGCGTGTCTCCAAAAAACTGGAATGGCTGTATTCTTATATGATCAGATTAAGACTTCCCGGCGGTTTTTTAACTCCGGAGCAATGGGTAGGATTGAATGAAACGGCTGAAGATCATTCTACGGGAACGATAAAAGTGACTACCAGACAAACCATTCAGCTGCATGGTATTTTAAAATCTCATTTAAGACCTACCATCCAGAGCTTCAATCTGCAGCATCTGGATTCAATTGCCGCTTGTGGAGATGTCAACAGAAACGTAACCTGTACAGCCAATCCTTCGGAATCCCCTTTACAGCAGGAAGCCTACGAACTGGCAGGTAAAATCAGTGAAATGTGTCTTCCGAAAACCAAAGCTTATTATGATATCTGGATTGATGATGAACTTCTGGTAGACCGTAAAGCAGAGGAAGATCCTTTGTATCAGGACAGATATCTTCCTAGAAAACTGAAAATAGGAATAGCCGTTCCTCCCAATAACGATGTGGATGTATTCATCAATGATATTGCCTTAATTGCGATTATCGAAAATAATAAAATCGTGGGTTACAATATTGCTGCCGGAGGGGGATTAGGTGCCACTCACGGAAATGAAGCCACGTATGCCCGTCTTGCTTCTATCCTTGGATTTGTTGATACCGAAGAAAAAGTATTGAAAGCCGTCTACGAAATTATCACGGTACAAAGAGATTTCGGTAACAGGAGCGACCGGAAATTATCAAGATTAAAATACACCATTGATAAATTAGGTATCGATCAGTACAGAGCTGAAGTAGAAAAGAGAGCAGGCTTCAGTTTTGAGCCGGCCCGTGAATTTAAGTTTACACAAAGAAAAGACCGCTACGGCTGGATACAGAATCATGAAGAAAAGTGGTTTTACACCGTATTTGTAGAGCATGGAAGAATCCTTAATACAGCAGAATATCCTTTAAAATCAGGGTTACTAAAAATTGCGCAGACAGGAAAAGCCAATTTCCGTTTTACCTGCAACCAGAACCTTATCCTTGCTGATATTGATGAAAAAGACAAAGCTGAAATTGAACATATTTTAAAAGAATATGGTATTTCAGATTCTACCAATGGGGCCAGTGCCTTGCGTAAAAACTCTGTCGCCTGTGTCGCTTTGAATACCTGTTCACTGGCTCTGGCTGAAGCCCAGCGTTATCTGCCTTCACTGGTCACCAAAATAGAACCAATTCTTGAAAAATACGGCCTGCTGGAAGAAGATATCACGATCCGTATGACCGGTTGTCCTAACGGCTGCGGAAGATCTCCGAATGCTGAAATCGGATTTGTGGGGACCGCGTATGGAAAATACAATCTTCACATTGGAGGAGACCGCCTGGGAATGCGGCTGAATACAAAATTTAAAGAAAATATTGGTGAAGAAGAAATTCTGACCACTCTGGATGAACTTTTCGGGATTTATGTACAGAAAAGACTTGCAGAGGAAACATTTGGTGATTTTTCATACCGTTACTTACATACTTTAAATTAATTATATGGCTGATTTTCATTATGATCTGAAAAAAAACAAAAAAACTCAACCTCTTCATTTAAGCGGACGAATGTGTATGTGTTGTTGATTCTCAAATAACAATACAAACAAGCTGTTTGAAGTTTTTCGATTCAAAACCGCAAAAGTCACAAAAGTTTTAAACCTTTAAGCTTTTTAAGAGCCAAACTATGTGCATAATAAGTACACCTAAGTTTTGTAAAATCTTTGATTTTCATCCAATGTGAACTTTTCTACAGTGTCATTTTAAACTTACATAATTGAACTAAAGTGTTTTAAAATGAAAACTTTTGTGCCTTTTGTGGTAAAAATAATCAATGTAAAATTTCAGGCAGCTTCATTCTCAACCTAAAAAATGAAGCAAAAATGAAAAACAAAAAACAGGGAAATTTTCTACCAAAAGCAGGTGTTATTGCATTTACATTTCTATTTTTTAACCTGGCAGAAGCTCAGCAGCAGCTTATAGAGCTTAGCGGAAGCATCAAAAACACAGGAACAAGCAAAGGTCTTGACTCCGTAAAAGTACAGATCGAAAACACGCAGGATGCCGCATTAACGGATCAGGCAGGTAATTTTAAAATAAGAACAAGAGTTACCATTCCATTCCGGGTGGTTGTTCAGAAAGATGGTTTTAGCAGTCAAACTGTTGAAATCCTTTCGCCTTCCAACAAAATAACGATAGGCTTAAACCCTCAGAATACCATTATTGATGATGTGGTAATTTCTGCCTCCAGAGTTCCGGAAAAAATATTAAGATCACCGATTGCCATTGAAAAAATTGATATTAAAACGATCAGAGAAAGTCCGGCAGCTTCATTTTATGAAACACTGGAAAATGTAAAAGGGCTTCAGCTTTTAACATCAAGCCTTACGTTGAAAATTCCTAATTCAAGAGGTTTTAATTCGCCCAATAATTTCCGTTTTATGCAGCTGGTAGATGGAGTAGATGTACAGTCGGCAACCTTGGGAGTGCCGCTGGGAAATGCGATAGGACCTACAGAACTGGATATTCAATCTATGGAAGTAACTCCGGGAGCGGCTTCTGCATTGTACGGAATGAATGCCATCAACGGACTGGCAAGTTTACAGACCAAAGATCCGTTTACCTCGGAAGGAATAAGTGTTTATTTCCGTGGCGGAGTAAATCATGTAGACAATGTGAACCATAAAATAAGTTCTCTGGGAGAAAGTGCTGTCCGCTTTGCGAAAGTGATCAATAAAAACTTTGCCGTGAAAGTCAATGCCTCTTATTTCAGTGGAACAGACTGGATATCGAATAATCTGACAGATCAGAATCCGGGATCATTGGTTACAGCCAATCCTAATTTTGCTTTGGCCAACAATCCGGCTGGAGATCTTTGGAATAAATACGGTGACGAAAGAAACAACCGTGTAGCTGTAAAAGTAGATTACAACGGAAAACCAACCACATTCAACGTTTCGAGAACCGGATATCTGGAAAAAGACCTGGTAAGCCCTGACGTGAAAAATATCAAGTTTGATGCAGGTTTATATTATCGTTTCGGAGATCAGTGGAGAACATCTTATGGGTATCGCTACGGCTTGCTGGACGGAACTTTCCAGAGAGGTAATAAAATCCGTCTGCAGGATGCTACGGTTCAGAATCATAAAGTAGAACTCACAGGAAGAGAATTAACCTTCAGAGCTTATGTATCGATAGAAAATACAGGAAATTCCTATAATCTCAAACCTTTGGCAGATAATCTTGATCTGACTAATCTTTCCAATGCCAACTGGAAAAATATATTCCAGACTGCGCTTCAGAACAGCCTGAATGCCGGAACTAATCTTAACGAAGCATTTATTCTCGCCCGTCAGGAAGCTGATAAAAACAGGGCTGTACCGGGAACCGTAGCTTTTGAACAGCTAAAAAATACCATTATCGGAATTAATAACTGGGATTCGGCCAATGCAGGAGTAGCAGGAGCTCCGGCAACAGGAGGGGCAAAACTGGAACAGAAATCCCGCTTTTATCAGGGAGAACTGACCTATGATTTCAGCAGGTTTGTGAAGATATTCAGCCTTCTGGCTGGTGTAGATTACCGACTGTACAGCATTACTCCGGATGGAAATAACTTTGTTGATTTTAACCGTCCCGTGAATGAAAGAAACATTCCTTTAGCGAATGGTACTTTCGGGAAAGATGTTATCTATCAGAAATATGGGGCTTTTGCACAGATTACCAGGCTTTTCTTCGATGATAAAGTAAAAATTAATGCCGCTTTACGGATCGACAGAAACCCGGAATTTGAAGCCAAACTAAATCCAAGAATAAGTGTAGTGTATTCCCCTGTAAAACAGCATAATTTCAGGGCCTCTTTTCAAAACGGCTATCGTTTTCCATCTTTATTTGAAGCCCTTTCATTCGTGAATAACGGAAATGTAAGAAGAGTAGGCGGACTTTCAAAAGTGAATGATGGATTAGGCTATCTGGAAAACTCTTATACGCTGGCATCCATCGATAAATTTACCTCAGCAGTAAACGCTGATGTTGACGCAGGAAAAACCCAGGATCAGGCAGCTCAGGATAACAAACAGCTTTTAACGGTAGCCAATCTGCAGAAGTTACAGCCGGAGAAAATCAATTCGTTTGAAGTAGGGTATAAGTCTACTTTTTTCAATAATAAACTGGTGCTGGACTGGGATTTTTATTACAATATCTACGAAGGATTCCTTGGTCAGGTAGAAGTGGCTGTTCCTAAAAACAGCCAGGTAGGAAGCAATACCTCTGTTCTTGCCATGCTAGACAGAAGTAAACAGGACCGATACAGGGTTTATACCAACAGCTACAGTACCTACAAAAGCTACGGAACATCTTTAGGAATCCGATATAATATCACAGGAAATTATAATATCAACACCAATGTTTCCTATAATGATCTGGCTTCCAATAATAACTCAGACCTGTTTATTACAGCTTTCAACACTCCGAAGTGGATGGTGAATATAAGCGTGGGAAACAGAGAGATTGTTAAAAATATAGGATTTACTCTTGTGGCCAGATGGCAGAGCGGTTTTATGTGGGAAAGCCCTTTAGCATCCGGAGAAATTCCCGCTTATTACACCATTGATGCACAGGCAACATGGAAGCTTCCTGAAATCCGTGCAAATATTAAAATAGGTGCTACCAATCTGCTGAACCGCCGTTACTTCCAGTATGCAGCAGGTCCGGAAATCGGAGGACTGTATTATCTCGCTTTTACGTATGACTTAAAACTGTAATCAGGATGAGCAATTCTTTATATCCCATATTTTTAAAACTTGAAAACCTGTCGCTGCTGATCATTGGCGGCGGCAAGGTTGCCCTTGAAAAACTGGAATCTGTTCTGGGTAATTCTCCGGAAACTTCCATCAAACTGGTAGCCAAAGAAATCATTCCGGAGGTTAGAACTTTACAAAACCAGTTTTCCAATATAACACTTCATGAGAGAGCATATCATGACCACGATTTTAACGATACTGATCTGGCCATTATTGCGGTAAATGATGTTGAACTGGCCGGGGAAATCAGAGAAAAAGCCCAGCAAAAAAGTGTACTGGTCAATATTGCGGATAAACCTGATCTTTGTGATTTTTATTTAGGATCCATTGTTAAAAAGGGAAGTCTTAAAATAGCTATTTCCACCAACGGAAAATCTCCAACCATCGCTAAAAGATTAAGAGAAACCTTTACCGAAGTGATTCCTGACGAAATGGATCATGTATTGGACAATATGCAGTATATCCGTAATCAACTGACAGGCGATTTCGATTATAAAGTAAAAGAACTTAATAAGATTACAACAGAATATCTGTCCGAAGGAAAAGCTGCTGCAAAACCGGATATGGAAATTCAAAAGCTGATCAGTATCACCAAAACAGCCCAGAGAAAAGCCAATATTTATCTGGGCATCATAGGAGTTTTGCTTCTTTTCGGCCTGTTTGGACTTGTGGTGTATCAGTTCAATCTTTCCGGAGATATTCAGTATTTTCTGAATAAAGATGGTCATATTTTTTACTGGATGCTGTTTGCGGGCTTTATGGCAGAAATTGTCGCCGGATCTATGGGAATGGGCTATGGAGTGATATGTACTACGATTCTTTTATTACTGAATGTTCCACCGCCGGTTGTAAGTGCCAGCATCCACTCTGCGGAATCTTTTACCACAGCAGCCGGGAGTTTCAGTCATTATAAACTGGGAAATGTGAATAAAAAAATGGTCTGGGTGCTGTTTCCATTGGCTATTGTGGGCTCTGTTATCGGTGCTTTAACACTGTCTCATTATGGTGAACATTACGCTTACATCGTAAAACCAATTATTGCCTGCTACACGCTCTATCTTGGAATTAATATCTTAAACAATGCATTTAAAGATAAAAAAACCGGACAAGCGAAAGCCAAACGCAGAACCAATCTCAGAATATTAGGATTGGCAGGCGGCTTCATAGATTCTTTTGTCGGCGGAGGCTGGGGACCTTTGGTAACTGGAACGCTGATCAAAGAGGGAAGGATTCCCCGATATGTAGTGGGAAGTTCTACTGTTGCCAAGTTTTTACTAACCATTACCAGTGCCATTACCTTTATTTTTACCATAGGTATCCACCACTGGAATATTGTTCTGGGACTTTTATTGGGTGGTGTTTTTACCGCTCCGTTTTCTGCGATGCTTACGGCAAAACTTCCAACAAAGAAAATGTTTGTGGTGGTAGGAATGGTGGTTATTGCCATGAGCCTTATTACGATTATAAAATCAATCTTCTCATAAGAACAAATATACATCAGAAAGTATTAAACGCAGAGATTTTAATGTTTACTTTATTTTGAGGCATCAGGGGGAAAATTAATGATGCACCTTATGGGCACTACCATTACTCATTTTAGTAGAAATCTGAACCATTAAAACTTTGCGTTTTTTATAGCACTTATTATTTTACAGATTGCTGTTCTTTTTTAATTTGTTCAATTCCCTGTATGTAGGTAGTTACATTAAATTCCAGGAATCTTTAAGGCGAGCTTTAACTATAAAAACAGAGTAACTGAATCTAAGGAAGTTGTAACATAATCTCTGAACAATGTAAAAAAGCAGAAAATAATTAGGCTGAGAAAATAAAAATACAGCATTGAATCATTTTTAACCACAAAAGGCACAAAAGTTTTTAATACTTCAATTTTTTCAGAGCCAAACATTGTGCGTAATAAGTACACCAAAGTTTTGTGAAAATCAAAGTTTTTCATCTTATGTGAACTTTACTGCGATATCATTTTACCTAAATAAACTTAAGTGTATTAAAATGAAACCTTTTGTGACTTTTGTGGTTGGATAAAGAGTAAAAAAAAATTATAATAATCAGGTAATTCTTTACTTTTTTCAGCCTTACTGTTTTTATTTTCGATCCAAGGCCAGGTAATTATCCTCAATTCTGCTGATCAGAATGTAGAAAAGGCCTGCATAGATCATCTGAATTCCCATTGCTTCCCAGTTTTCAACAGTACTGCTTCCAAAAAGGAGCAGGATAATCAGAGAAGCTCCGGCCATCGCCGTAATACGGGTTTTAAAACCAATGATCAGCAGCAGGCCGATTATAAATTCGAGAAAGGGGAGAGTGACACTAAAAAGATGGACCAATGGCTGCGGAAGCCAGCTTGTTTCAAAACCCTTCATCATTCCTGATGCAAAGTCCTGTAATTTTACCAGTCGGACCAATCCGTGTCCCAAAAAGTTGATTCCCATCGACACACGAAGGAAAAAATAGGCTGTTTTTGTGTTATTCATAAAGGTATTTTTTTTAGGATGGAAGCTGGAAGCCGGATGCTGGAAGATATAAATCTGTTGGGATACACTTTTATTGTGTTCATCATTATTCAATTATTCTGTAATTGTTTTTACAGACTTCGATAACTTCCTTCCTCCAGCTTCCCGCTTCCTTACTTATTAAACTTTTCTTCGCTGTTGTCAACCGGAGTATCGGGATCGTTCATCACCATTTTAGCAATATCATCTTTTCTCATAAAAACAACTCCCTGTTTTTGTTGTGTATATTGAATAAATTCCTCCATGGCATGTACCATTGCAGGAGTTCCACCGATTCTGTCATGAAAACTGATACTCATCATTCTCCTTTTGGAAGCTCCTTCTTCATACAAACGGTCAAATTCAAATTTCAGCTGGGCTAAAAACTGCTCCGGGCTCCAGTGTTTCCCTTCAATATTGACAATATCATTGTTACGAAGCGTATAAGGAACGACTACAAAGTTTTTTCCTTTTACCTTTGTAATAAAAGGCTCATCATGGCTCAGGTCATCAATATGATACAGAAAACCCAGTTCCTGTAATACTTTAAGTGTATTCGGGCTTCTTCTCAACCAGTTAGCATTATAACCAACAGCTTTCTGCCCTGTAATTTTTTCTACAACATCCACACCTTTCTTTACGAAATTCAGTTCGTCAGCATAATTTTTATTCCACTGGTTATCCCAGGTAAAACCATGAGCGGCAATTTCATGACCTCCGTTGGCAATAGCTTTGGCGACTTCAGGATACTTTTCAGCAGCACTTCCTACGACATGAGAGGTAACTTTAATGTCATATTTTTTCCATAAATCCAGCATACGGTAAATTCCTTCATTTCCTCCGTAGCGGTACCAGCTTTCTGCGGGAAGATCCGGCTGTCCCTTGGGAAGAGGAGTTCCACTGAAAGGACTTTCAGCGCCTTCCGGTTGTCCACCCGTTTCAAACTGCATGGAAACGGAAATAACCAATTGAGCACCATTCGGCCAGTATTTTTTTGTTCGGGCCTGTTTTTCATGCTGTTGCTTTTTTTCTGCTGTACCCCTTTCATGATCAGAAAAGGACATCAAAACAATTGCTGAGGCAAGCAGCAATGCTGATTGTTTTATATATTTCATTTTGAATGTATTGATAAGGCAAAATTCATCAATATTCCATTGGCATATATTGTAAAAATTAATGGTAAATTTGTAAAAATCCATTCTTCTATGAAACGAATCGTTAATTTCAACTCTTTCAATGTTTTCAGTATTGAAAAGGAAAACTGGGATGTTGAATATCACAATCATAATTTTTATGAATTGATCATCATAGAAAGCGGAAAAGGATTTCATCACCTCAACAGCATTACTTTCCCGTATAAAAAGGGGGATGTATTTCTACTCAGACCAAGTGACGGCCATGAATTTTCAATTAAAAACAAAACGAAATTCATTTATATAAAATTCACAGAACAGTATATCTGGGAAAACTTACTGCCCAACAAAAAGAATGAACTTAAAAAGGCTGTACAGCTCCTGATGGAAGATCATTCCTTTGTGTATGAATCAGCGATTAAGAGTAAAACAGACCGGGAGCATCTTTTACAGCTTGCCCGCATTCTTCTGTATGAATTCAGCCATAAAAATACCTATAACAAAGAGATAACTACTGATCTGTTTTCGGGTATTATGACTATTCTTATCCGGAATACGATGCAAAATGCTACTGCAAAAAACCGGCTCGCTCAAAATCTAAACAGAATTGAAAAAATACTGTATTATATCAATGTCAATGCTCTGGATGCTGATAAAATGAAAATTGAGAACCTGGCTGAAGAATTTATGCTTTCTCCTAATTATATCAGCATTTATATTAAAAAACAGACAGGTTTCTCCATACAACAGCACATCATACAGCATAAGCTGAAGACTGCTGAAAAGCTTTTACTGCAAAGCCATTATAATATCAGTGAAATTGCCGACAGGCTGGGTTTCAATGATGCCAGCCATTTTAATAAAATATTCAAAACGTACAAACAAATGTCACCTTCTCAGTTTAAAAAGAAAGGTTGATCTTATTGATCATCTGATTATATTTTTTTATATCTTTAATAATCAAATCTTTAAACCCATGAAAACGAGTTCCGGGATTCTGCTCTTTAAAAAAGAAAAAGACAGTCTGTATTACTTTCTGGTTCATCCCGGCGGCCCTTTCTGGAGAAATAAAGATTCTGGGGCATGGTCTATCCCCAAAGGAGAGATTCTTCCCGATGAAGATCCCTTGGAGAGGGCATTAACGGAATTTAAAGAAGAAACAGGTACAACAGCAGAAGGCCAATTCATAGAATTATCACCCGTCAGACAAAAAGGAGGAAAAACAGTTTATGCATGGGCCCTGGAAGGAGACATTGATACTTCAGACCTTTACAGCAACAGCTTTCCACTAGAATGGCCGCCCAAATCCGACAAAATAATTGAAATTCCTGAAGTGGATCAATGGGAATGGTTTGCTTCAGAGGAAGCACAAAAACGGATCAATCCGGCACAGAAAGATTTTATTACAGAACTTGAAAGTATATTAAAAAATCACTAACACCTAACAACAAAAGCCATGAAAAAATTAAACAGAAAAACATTAAAAAACATGATCGGAGCCATTGGAATAGAACTGAATCTTCCTCTTCCTGTAGGCGTTTGCCTTGGCAATCTGCTTTCCCTTTGTCCTCCTCACTCTCATTGTCGTGCAGATGAAAGGTGCTATCCTGATGCTGCCGGCCCTTGCATCAACGGGCTTTGTCCATCAGGCTACCACTGCCATTCGGGAGAATGTGTCAGATAGAATAAGAAAACAAAAAAACCTTTATCAGTGCTGATAAAGGTTTTTTATATAGTACAACTATTATTTATCGTTTTATCCCAATTGCTTTTAATGCACTGGATGTTAAAAAGATATCATCAAACACCGTCAGTGATTCCACATCATTGAAGCCTGTAGGAATCAGGTCATTTTTATTAAAAGACAATTCAATAGAAGGGTCGTATGAAGCAATGATTCTCACTTTTGAATATCCATTATAATCTACCTTAAAGCCTTCAAACATACAGTTCTGCTCAGCCTTCTGGTACTCTGCATATTCTTCGAAACCCATAATATCCGTTCTTCTTCCA
Organism: Chryseobacterium sp. AG844; assembly: GCF_003182335.1. Classification (NCBI taxonomy): domain Bacteria; kingdom Pseudomonadati; phylum Bacteroidota; class Flavobacteriia; order Flavobacteriales; family Weeksellaceae; genus Chryseobacterium; species Chryseobacterium sp. AG844. The sequence goes on from NZ_QGTV01000035.1 coordinate 18,863, forward strand.
TCGTTATGATCCAAAGATTTCCATGCGGTATAATTTTTCGGTTCTTTCAGAATATTTCCTTTACGGTCTACAGGAACAAACATTCCAAGAGTCAAACGCTTCTTTAAGAAATTGGCATAATTATTCATCAGATTCAAAATCTGAAGATCGGCATATCCTTCGTGTGAATAATATTCCAGCACGAAAGTTGTCATAGGAATCAGCTTAAGAGAAGCATCAGTGGGCATAATGAGTCTTTACTTTTTTGGCCGATAAAAATAGTATTTTTATTTACTTTACCCAATGGGAACAGATGAATAGGATGGAATTTATACCCATTCTGAATAACAATAACTTTGGCATAAACCCTGATTTTTCATTATTTTTGAAGGAATAACCTTAGAAACCATTATGAACCATCTGCAAAAAACAGGATCGTTTTTGTGGATACCCATTACAATATGTTGAATAAGATACTATTGGCAGCCGGCATTTTTCAGTGCTGCTTTTATAATACCATGGCACAAAGCCCTGGCCAACGCCCTGTTTATACGTCAGAATGGGGACATCTCTTTCGTGAAAGTGGAAAAAATAAAGATCTTTTAGGAATATTTTCTACCGAAGCACCTGTTTATGTTCTGGATTCTACCCAAACGCAATACAAAGTACAGGTAAGCAACGGTGATATTGGATTTATAGACCGTCAGCCGTTACAAAAAAGTATGCGTGGGAAAAAGTCTGCCGGCGAACCCGCTCAGTATTTTTATAGAGGAACAGAAGGACATCAATGTCCGCATTTTTATGTGCAGGTATCTGAGCTGCGTGTACGAAAAGCGCCTACCACAGAAAGTACAGCCATACGCAGGGCTGCTTTAAACGAACTTGTCTGTATAGATTATGTTCCTTTATATGAGGACGGCTGGATTTATATCGGGGATCATTTTCATGAGAATCCGGAATATATTCAAATGAAATATCTGGGAACCGGACTTACTTACGACAGGATTCTGAAAGATTATCTCGCAGTTAAAGATAAAAACAAGGAAAAAGAACTGGCTCAGGTGGGAAGATTACGTGAAATTGCATGGCAGGAAGATAAAAACCTTAAACAAGCATTACAGTACTGGAAAGAATCCAATACCGGCATAGAAAATCCAAAAGTAGATATCGATTTTGAACTTCTTCTGGCAGATCAACTGGCAAAAAAACCAGAAACTGAAGCTTATGAAAAAAAACTGAAAGCCTTAAATATGCATTTTGTGTGGAAAGAAACCCAGCTTTTTGACGGAAAAATCACTGATGCACAGATGAAACAGCTGGAGATGCAGAAGGTAAAAGACATTCCCAATACCCCTGAATGCGGCTGGGAACCTCAATATTTTTACAGAACCTCTGATATGATGGTTGCTTTTGAAGAATATAAAGGAAAAGTTTCCGGAAGCATTTACAAAATGTCCTTCAACAATGGCGAAGCTGTGATTCTGGGAAATGAACGTATGGATTCTAATTATAATGAAAAGGATTTTGTCAACCATTTTGGAGATTTACTCTCAACACGCTGGATTTCCTCTCCACACGAATATTACATTCAGAATGGAGATGCCGGGCTCTTTATTTTTACTTTTAAAGAGGGGAAACTTTTCAGCTATGAATGCATGTATTATTGTTAGAAGTTTTTAAATTATATTATCAATAGAGGCGGGCTAATCCCTGATTTATATATCAATAAGCGGGCTTTAGCCCGCTTATTGATTAATGATGTATCAACGGCTTCAGCTGAAACTTAGCCAATATTAAGTTTTGGCTGAAGCCAAGGTATTTGTATCTAATTGTTAAAACGGGCTAAAGCCCGTTCCTATTGAATATTTACATTTGTCTCTGCTATAAAACCACATTTATATATCAATAGAGGCGGGCTTTAGCCCGCTTATTTTATAAAGTATCCTTCCATTGGCTTTAGATTCTGTGTTAACTTCCAAATATTTTTTATACATTTATATTTATAAAAGCAACCTTGAGTTAGCTTGCGTAGGGTGAACGTCTTTGATTTTTACCCTACTTTCTTCAAAATCTATCTGGTAAAAAGTTTTATTTTTAAATAAAATA
>NZ_QGTV01000036.1:0-18451 GCF_003182335.1 Chryseobacterium sp. AG844
TTCGCTTGTCAATTGTTTTATGCTGCAAGCATTCACCATTCACTTTGCGAAGCAAAAGTTCACTATTGATTCGTGAATAGTCAATCGTCAATCCGTTTCGCTTGTCAATTGTTTTATGCTGCAAGCATTCACCATTCACTTTGCGAAGCAAAAGTTCACTATTGATTCGTGAATAGTCAATCGTCAATCCGCTTCGCTTGTCAATTTTTTTATACTGCAAGCATTCACCATTCACTTTGCGAAGCAAAGATTCACTATTGATTGGTGAATAGTCAATCGTCAATCCGTTTCGCTTGTCAATTGTTTTATACTGCAAGCATTCACCATTCACTTTGCGAAGCAAAAATTCACTATTGACCTTTAAATAATGTAATCGTATAGTCAAGAAGTTTTCCATCACCGTAGTCGCCATGTCCGGGAACAACAATTTTCACATCGGGATATTCTTTTTTTACTTTTTCAACGGTATTGGACCAGGCAGGAAGATTGGCATCTCCCAGATACCCTTTCCCCGCCTCAAGCTCTTTTAATAAACAGCCTCCAAATAAAATATTCTCGTTTGGAAAATATCCCACAGCATTGTCTTTTGTATGCCCTTCACCAAAAAATTTTGCAATGACATCTTTATCCCCGACTTTTAAAATAACAGAATCATTAAAACTGTTTTCAGGAATAACAAAATTATTTTCTTTTGCTAATTCGATGGTTTTAGCATATGCATAAGAGGGAATATTCTTTTTATGGAAAGCCATTAATCCTCCTAAGCTATCATCATGAAAATGGGTTGGAATAATGGCCTTAATTTTCGAATCAAGCTTTTCATTAATCCATTGTATCAGCTCTTCTGAACTTTTATCATTGGTAGGTGTATCAAAAACAACGGTTTCGTGATGATCTTTTACAATCAATCCATTACAGGGTACATTCCCGAAATCATTGGTCTGTTTAAAGGAGGTATGAATAAAACAATTCTCTGAAATCTGAGTAATGATCAGGGTTTTTGATTCATATATTTTCTTTGCTTTACAACTGTTTTTGCTCTGTGAGCTACAGCTTAACATGATCATAGAAAACAAAATGGCCACTATATTTTTACTGATGAAATTCATAAAATGATAATTTACGCTTGAGATAAGCTAAGATAGGAATTCGTGGAACAGGATTTGTTAGCTGTTGTGTTAAAAAATAACGAATTGTAAGTGGCGAATCATTCATATGTTTCATCTGTCAATTTATTTTAAATAATACTACAGCTTAATTAAAAAAAATATAATATTTAAGTTAATAAAAGTCTCTTATTTATGGCGATTTTCTTAAATTCAATAGCTATTTTTGTAATATGAACTATTCGGCGGAACTAAAAAAATTTGTAACCAGTCAGTATGTATATTCTGCGATCAGAATTACATTAGCTACTGTTCTGCCTTGTTTAGTCCTCGCCCACTTCGGGATTTTGAAAGAATACTTCCTTTTCCCACTAGGAACCAGCTTTGTAGCGCTTACCGACCAACCCGGACCTTTTATCCGAAGAAGAAATGCCCTTACTTTTGCGATCTGCTGTTTTGTCTTTGTAGCACTTATTGCCAGTCTTGTGATGAATATTAAAGTGCTGGTCATTCTGGAAGTCATTGTCTTCGGGATGTTTTTCTCCCTGATCGGCGTTTATGGCCAGAGATTAGCTGCTGTAGGCTCATTATCCCTTGTGGTACTCGCTATCTTTATTGACGGGCATCTTACGGGAAGCAATATTTTTAAAAGTCTGCTGATATTTGCTTCCGGCTGTATATGGTTTCTGTTGATATTCCTTATTGTAACTACCATCCGTCCTTATAAACTGGCAAGCCAGATGATTGGCGAAAACTATCTTCAGCTGGCTGAGTTTTTAAAGATCAAAGCTAATTATTATCAGAAGAATCCGGATTTTAATAAGCTGACCACTCAGGTTATTGCCAAGCAGATTGAAATAAAAAACCTTCAGGAAGATACCAGAGAAACAGTTTTCAAAACCAGAACTATTGTCAATGAATCTACGACCACCAGCCGCTTATTAATGCTGATGTTTCTTAATTCAATGGACCTTCATGAAAAACTGATGACCTCGGAAAGTGACTATCAAAAGTTACAGCAGAGTTTCGAAGACAGTATGATCCTGGTGAATATCCATGATTATCTGAACCTTCTGGCGGAAGAGATCACCAATATCGGAATCGCCCTGCAAAGTGGTACCAGAGCCAAGCCGATGTTTAATCTGGAAGAGGAATTAAAAAACTTAAATTATAATTATTTCGAACTCAGAAATAAACAGCTTTCTCCCGACAATCTGGAAAATTTCATGATCCTTCGCCAGATCCTGATGCGTATCTATGAAATCACGAAAGAAATCAACGAGATCTATAAAGTATTTTCACAGGATATCAAACTGGCGAAAAGTTTATCTACAGGGTTGGATCTTAAGAAATTTATGCCCAATGAACCTAAACTGAATGCTAAGGTTCTGAGAAATAATATTTCATTATCATCTTCCCATTTCCGTCATGCCATAAGAATTACAACGGCTTTACTGCTGGGATACGTTTTTTCTATGTTTGATTTTCTGGGACTGGGACACACGTATTGGATCTTAATTACCATTACAGCCATTTTAAAACCGGCCTACTCTATTACAAAGCAGAGAAACCTGCTGCGTCTCTATGGAACCATTGCAGGGGCAAGTATAGCCTATGCCATTCTCCATTTTGTTCATATTAACGGCGTTTTATTTACGATCCTTCTGATCAGCATGATCATGTGTTTCAGCTTTCTGAAAGGAAGATATTTCTGGGCGGTATTATTTATGACAATCTATGTATTCCTAAGCTTTAATTTCTTAAACCCGGGGAAAGTCAATGTTATTTTTAAAGACAGAATCCTGGATACTGCTATTGCCGGGATCATTGCCTTTGCCGTGTCATATATTGTACTGCCGGTTTGGGAACATACGCAAAATCTGGATCTGATGAAGAAATCTGCCGCGGACAACCTTATCTACTTCCAGAGTGTGATTTCCAAATTCTTACAGGGAAATTTTGATCTTGAAGATTATAAGGTAAAGCGAAAAAATGCCATCATTTCTTTGGCTAACCTTTCCGATAATTTTCAGAGAATGATTTCTGATCCTAAAAATCAGCAGAAAAAACTGGAAGTGGTCCACCAGTTTGTGGCAACGTCTCACCTGATTACTGCCTATACTGCTTCCCTATCCCAATATGCAAAAAGTAATGAGCAGTATCCTGAAATAGATGCTGAAAGCTGGAGCAGAAAGATTGAGGCCGAAATGCAGCAAACCTCTACCCTTCTCAACGGAAATGATATTAACGAAACCCTGAAAATGGAAAGCCGCCTTGAGCCGGAAGATTCCTCCATTGAAGACATGCTCCTGAAAAGAAAAACAGAGATTGAAGAAAATGAAATTGTTGACCGAAGAGATCCTGATAAAATCTCACATTTAACCGAGCTTAAAAATATCCACGATATTCTGGAGCTGATCTATGATGTCGCAAAAGAGCAGAGAAAAGTGATCGAAAAATATAAAAACGAAACTGAGCCTACTCCTCCACAATCGTAAAGCAGTAATCGTCAAAGAATTCTACCCTGGCTTTGAATTCATCTGAAAACTGATCGTCGTAAACACGGCAACTGATTTTATGAAGGTGCTTTAGCTCAAAAGGCTTTACTTCATAATTCTTTTTTAAAGACCAATATTTTGAGTGATGAATTTTGTACATACTCTCTTTTACACTCCATATAATGGTATAGAAAGTATCCGCTTTGTCTTCCGGAATAAATCCACGCTCATTTTCATAGGTAAATTTATCAATCACTCTTAAAATCTTAGGATTGAATTTCTCAATATCAATTCCTATTTTATTTTTAGAAACAGCAATCGCCGCAAAAGGAAAAGAGTGCGTAATAGATATTTCCGCATCGTAGGGAGAAAGAAAAGGCTCTCTTTCTTTATATAAAATTTTAGAATTGGGTTTTAATCCTTTCAGAAGCTTGCGCACCATCAGAACTTCCAGCAATTTTTTAGGATGATAATCTTTTACTTTTTCCGCATTTTCAGGTTCAAGAAGTTCATTGATATCAAGTTCTTCACTTTCATCATACTTCCAAACCAGAATGGTGGCATTGTCATCTGAAAAATCTCTGTAGAGGGGCATTCTTTTTTTATTGGACAAAAATAGTGAAAAGATGCGGAAGTTGAAAGGAATGGAAGAGGGACGCTGGAAGATGGAAGTTACTATTCGTCATAAAAATCATTTTCCGTTGAGGAAAAAACAAACTCTTTGTTTCCTTAATCTTTATAACTTCCAGCATCATTCTTCCATCTTCCAGCTAATTATTTAGACTGATGATTCACATCATTTCTGTGCTCTATAATTTCAAGTTTTGAATTTACAAAATAAGCACTTCCGAAACCATTTACATAAGAGCCTTTTACAGGTTGCAGTGCAATTAAAATAAAATCTCCCATTTCGGAAATTACCTCTACAACTTTGCCGTGAGTTTCTCTAAGTTTCCCAACAACAGCATTCCATACTTCAGAATCTCTTTCAATCTGAGAAGTAGCTGCTTCAAGTGTTAAACGTTCGCGCGCATAGATCTGCTTGGTTGCCGATTCGTCTTCAATAAACATAATGGATGTTTTTCTTCCGTCTGCAAGGTTTTTAGTATGTTTTGCCATGAAAGATACCAGAATATAGAATGTCTGATCAACCTGTACAAAAGGTGCATAGCTTGAATTAGGATTTCCTTCAGCATCAACAGTAGCAAGAATTACACTTTTTGAAGCATTGATCAGTTCCTGTACTTTGGGAGCAACAGGTTTTATTTTCTTTTCTGTATGGGTTTGGTTCATAATATATTTGTTTATCAGATAAAATTAGTTATTTATATTAAGACTAAATAACATTAATCCATGTTTAATCTCATAAAACCGAACTTGGTTTGCCGTTTTTATATCTTAATTATAAATCGTAATTTTGCCTTTCGTTATCAATTGAATTTTAAAAACTATTCATTACATATGAGTACTACAACACAATACGTTCCTTATAAAGTTAAGGATATCTCCCTTGCAGAATGGGGTAGAAAAGAAATTACCCTTGCAGAAGCAGAAATGCCAGGTCTGATGGCTATCCGTGAAGAATACGGACCATCTCAGCCACTGAAAGGAGCAAGAATCGCAGGATGTCTTCACATGACTATCCAAACGGCTGTGCTTATCGAGACTCTTGTAGCTTTAGGAGCTGAAGTTACATGGTCATCTTGTAATATTTTCTCTACACAGGATCACGCTGCTGCTGCTATTGCTGCTGCTGGAATTCCGGTGTATGCGTGGAAAGGATTAAATGAAGAGGAATTTGACTGGTGTATTGAGCAGACTTTATTCTTCGGTGAAGAAAGAAAGCCATTAAACATGATTTTGGATGATGGTGGAGATTTAACAAACATGGTTTTTGATAAATACCCTGAGTTCACAAAGGATATCAAAGGTCTTTCTGAAGAAACCACTACCGGTGTTCACAGACTTTACGAAAGAATGAAGAACGGAACTTTAGTAATGCCTGCCATCAACGTAAATGATTCGGTTACTAAATCTAAATTCGACAACAAATACGGATGTAAAGAATCTGCTGTAGATGCAGTAAGAAGAGCTACAGACGTAATGCTTGCTGGAAAAAGAGTGGTAGTTTGCGGATACGGAGACGTAGGTAAAGGTACTGCTGCTTCATTCAGAGGTGCTGGTTCTATCGTTACTGTTACGGAAATTGACCCGATCTGTGCACTTCAGGCTGCTATGGACGGTTACGAAGTAAAAAGATTAGATACTGTGGTAGATAATGCTGATATCATCATCACTACAACAGGTAACTTCAATATCGTAAGAGGAGAGCATTTCCTTAAAATGAAAGATAAAGCGATCGTTTGTAATATCGGTCACTTCGATAATGAAATCGATATGGCATGGTTGAACAAAAACTATGGTCATACTAAATCTGAAGTGAAGCCTCAGGTGGATATCTATACAATCGAAGGAAAAGAAGTAATCATCCTTGCAGAAGGTAGATTGGTTAACTTAGGATGTGCTACAGGCCATCCAAGTTTCGTAATGTCTAACTCTTTCTCTAACCAGACGTTAGCTCAGATCGAACTATGGAATAACTCTGCAGCTTACAAAAACGAAGTATACATGCTTCCTAAGCACCTGGATGAAAAAGTAGCTGCTTTACACCTTAAGAAATTAAGTGTGGAGCTTGAAACTCTTTCTCCTGAGCAGGCTGAATATATCGGTGTAGACGTAAAAGGGCCATTCAAGCCTGAGTACTACAGATACTAAGATCTTAACAAAACATGATATGATCCCACTATTGGTAAGATAGTGGGATTTTTTTATGCAGCATATAAAGCATTTCTTATTTTTGTCGCCTAAAAAAATAACATGAAAAAATTCTTATTTCTGGGGCTCGCGGGCTCCGTAATTTTCTTTAACAGCTGCAGCAGTAATGATGATAGTGAGGGAAACAATACCTCTTCTAAAGTATTATTAAGCAAAGTCACAATAGTTTATTATGACAATCCATCGCAGCCGCAGACAAGCATACAAACTCTGGAATACAATAATCAGGGTGAACTTATCAAAACATCGTCAGCTTTAGGAACTTCCAAGTTTGAATACAGTAACGGAAAACCAACTAAAACTACATATTATAAACCAGATGGTACGGTAGACTATTATTCAGCATATACTTACAATGGTGATCTGCTTACATCAGTTAAGGCAATCTACACGAATAATCCGGATTATAACAGAACCATTACTTATAATTATAATACCAACGGGCAAATGATTTCTTCCTCTCTTTGTCAGTCACCAGCCTGTTCCAATCCCATTGTAGATACTTTTACTTATGAAGGAAACAATATTTCAACAGAAATTTCAGAAGGTGGAGGATCCAGCTACAGCACAAAAATTGTTTACTCTTATGATGATAAACAGAGCCCATACATCAATATTAACAAATACTTAAAAATTATGATGGGAAGAGCCTATGCTGTAAGTCAAAACAATTATCTGACGGAAAAAATCAGCTATAAAAGTAATGGAGTCTGGATCCAAAATCAAACCAGAACTTCCACCATTCAATACAACAGCGCTGGTTATCCTACTGAGGTGATTTCAAAAGAAACCAACGGAAATCTTTCAGCGAAGTATACTTACGAATATATCACTCAATAAAATAAAGCTCTCCATTTTGGAGAGTTTTTTTATCAGCTGATTCCCGCTATCCGCTCATACTCCTCACGCCAGCACCTTCAACCTAAGCGATGCCGAAGGGCCACAGCGCAAGTTCCGGGGTAACCGCTGCTATCGGGGCTAGCAAAATATAAATGATGAATGATAAATCATAGATAGATTTATACTATTCAATAGGAGCAGCTTTAGCCGAACCATAAAACTACTTCATCATTCTATTCAATATTTTTCCCATATTTTCCCTTTGTCAGAGCTCTATTTATAAAAAATGAATATCTTAGCCCTCTTAAACAAAACATTAAACTATGAAAAAACAAAGAGTATCGAATGCATTTGTGGCTGCGTCGTGGGTAGCATTGGGAGCAGGAATGATAGGCTTTATTGTCGGTCTTGCAAGAGCAGAAATGCTGCTGAATGAGAAAGGATATTATTTTACCATCCTTCTTTATGGCTTATTTGCTGTGGTTTCGTTACAGAAAGCAGTACGTGACAGATTAGAAAACATTCAGGTGACCGATATTTATTATGGAATCTGCTGGTTTGCAACATTATCATCGATTGTACTACTGGCCATCGGACTTTGGAATGCCACCATCCTTCCAAGTGAAAAAGGTTTTTATGCCTTTGCCTTTTTACTGGCTCTCTTCGGAGCCATCGCAGTGCAGAAAAACACCCGTGATAATATGATTCAGGAATAAAGCAAACTCTCCAAAACGGAGAGTTTTTTATTTAAATAATTTCATTGAAATTTATAAATTACTATAAACTTTACATTTAAGTTAAAAATATATTAAGTTTTTTGTTATTTTAGCAGTGCTTATTTCACAAACTAATGACATGTACAAAAAACTAATAATTTCTGCTCTGTTTATAGCAGCATTTCAACTTTCAAAAGCACAAAATGAGTTTATAACGATCTGGAAAACGCAAAACTCACAACTCATTAAATTTCCCGGCAGAGGAACCAATTTCAAAGTATATTGGGAAGAAGTAGGATATCCTCAGCATAATGGTACAATGAGTAATGTAACTTCCACTACCGAATTTATAATCAACTTGGGTGTACCTTTTAATCCGGTATCATCTCAAGCGAGTTACAGAATTAAAATCAGTGACGGCACTGGAAGTTTTGACCAGGTAAGATTCTTCGACAATACATTAACTCCCACTTACAATGCTCCAGACCGCTCAAAAATAACCCAGATTGCCCAGTGGGGAAATATAAAATGGAAAAGCTTTGACAATGCTTTTGTATACTGCGACAACATGGATGTTACAGCTACTGATGCACCGGACCTCAGCATGGCCACCAGTATGCGTCAGATGTTTTATTTGTGTATGTCACTCATCGGCAATCCTTCTTTTGATACGTGGAACACCTCTACCATCACAGATATGTATTATATGTTTGGTGACAATTATCTCTTCAACCAGCCACTGGGAAACTGGGATACTTCGAATGTTACGGATATGTCATATATGTTTGACTATACCGGATTCAACCAATCTTTGAGTAAGTGGAACACAGCCAAGGTGACCACCATGAAACATATGTTTCATGATTCTGAAAATTTTAATCAGGACCTTCAAAACTGGAATACCTCCAATGTTACTGATATGAGTGAAATGTTCTCTGGCACTGCTTTTAATCAAAATATCGGAAGATGGAATTTAAGTTCATTAACAACTGCTACCGGAATGTTTCTCAATTCTGAAATGAGCTGTGTGAATTATGATAAAACACTTTTTGGGTGGAGCCAGAGTTCATCAACACCCAGTAATATTAACTTATCCAGTGCTTCGCCATTAATCTATTCTCATGCCGATGCCGTTACTGCCAGAAATTATTTAATTAATTCTAAAGGCTGGATTATATCAGGTGATGCTTACAACGGACTCTGCAACCAGACACTTTCAACGTCTGAAAAGGAGATCAGTAATAAACCTGCTATTTACCCAAATCCTGCAAAGGATGTGATTTATCTTAAAAATATTCAGCATCCGGTAAGTTATAGCATTACTGATATGAGCGGAAGAACTGTCGCCAAAGACAATCTTGAACATGAAAAGATTGCCATCGGACTTTTGACTCCAGGAAATTATATTCTACAAATTTTGACAAAGGATACAATTCATTCACTTCCGTTCATCAAACAATAAACTAATCATAAAACGATAACCATGATTCTAAAGAAAATTCCAACACTCATTTTTCTTTTGTTACTATTTCTGGCGAAGGCACAAAATGAATTTATCACTATCTGGAAGCCGGCCTCTACTGTATTACCGGCGGTAAATGTAGACGCTCCGTACCAGGCAACCACACAACAGATATGGTTTCCCGGGATTGGCGAAAATTATGATATTTATTGGGAGGAAGTGGGCTATCCGCAACACAATGGTTCTCTTCTCGATGTAACTTCCACAAAACAGGTTCTTATAGACTTCGGTACGTCGATCGCAGAAAAAAATGATGCAAAATACAGAGTGAAAGTTACGAATGGTAACGGAATGTTCAGGCAGATAAAATTCGGAACTGCTCAATTATTTCCTGGTCCTGAGCAAATTATTCCTATCTGGCAGATCAACGGAAGTTCAGATAAAATATTAGAAATAGAGCAATGGGGTAATATTTCATGGACTACGATGAACGGAGCCTTCAGTCTGTGCAGGCTTATGCAGCTTACAGCAACAGATACTCCCAATCTTAATAATGTAGAGGATGCCTCTTTCATGTTTTATGGCACAACCAGCTTTAAGGGTGCCAGTTCTATGCAAAACTGGGATACATCGAAAATTAAGAATTTCAGCTTTATGTTTTCACTTTTATTTGATACGCCCCCAGCAGCCGGGCTGACAGAGCAATTCAACCCGCCTTATCTTGACAGCTGGAATATGTCTTCTGCTACCAACCTCAGCTATATGTTTGGAAACAGAAAAGTTTTTAACCAGTCTCTTAATAGCTGGGACGTTTCCAAGGTGACCGATATGAGCTGGATGTTCGGGCAGTGTTTAAGTTTTAATCAACGTCTGGATAACTGGGATACCTCAAGCCTTGAAGATATGCACTTTATGCTTCACATGATTCCTGTCTTCAATCAGCCTTTAAACTGGAATACTTCAAAAGTTACCAATATGGCTCATATATTCCATGGCTGTACATCCTTTAATCAGTCTTTAGAAAATTGGGACATGACCAAAGTAAAGAGAATCGATGATATACTGAATGGTGCAACGAATTACAATCAGCCATTAGGAAACTGGAACCTGGTTTCACTTATTAATGGTGCAGGCTCCTTAACACTGTCAGGACTTAATTGTGAAAATTACAGCAAAACACTCATAGGATGGGCAGACAATCCCAATACAGCCAACAATATCTCATTAGGTTCCTTGACAGTACTAAAATATGCCCCCAACGTATCAGACAAAAGAGATATTCTGATCAACAAAGGGTGGTCATTTGTAGGTGATACTCCAGGAAGCTGCTTATTATCTTCATCGGATATAAAGCTGAATAAAAAACCTCTGCTTTATCCTAACCCTGCAGTGGATGATATTCACATTGATGGAATAGATGATATTAAGGCATATAAAATTTATGATGCCAGCGGAAGACTTGTAAAAGAAGGAAATCCTAATAATGATATCATCAGTGTAAGTACTCTGCCAAAAGGAAATTATATGATACAACTTGTCATGAAAGAAAAAACGGTTTCTTCAAAATTCATTAAAAAATAACCATAAATTTTTCCCTATGCTACTCAGAAATTTTTTGGCAAGCTTTTGTATTACACTGGTATTCATAGCGAAAGCCCAGAATGAATTTATCACGATCTGGAAACCCGCCTCTACAATAACACAGCCAATCACTGTAAGTGCTCCCTATCAGGCAAGTTCCCAACAAATATGGTTTCCCGGAATTGGTGAAAACTACGATATCTATTGGGAAGAAGTAGGATATCCCCAACACAACGGTTCCCTCCTCGACGTAACCTCCACAAAACAGGTTCTTATTGACTTTGGTACGTCGATCGCAGAAAAAAATGATGCCAAGTACAGAGTAAAAGTAAGTAACGGAAATGGCGTTTTTCAACAAATAAAATTCGGAGATGTACAGGAAACTCAGCTTCCGGATCAGATTTTCCCGATCTGGCAGGTCAACGGAAGCGCTGATAAGATACTGGAAATAGAACAATGGGGAAACATTGTGTGGACATCGATGAACAATGCCTTCAGCCAATGTAAACTTGTTCAGATCACGGCTACAGACACTCCCGACCTAAGTAATGTTGAAGATGCTTCTTATATGTTTTATGGTACAAAAAGCTTTACAGGCGCAAGCTCCATGCAAAACTGGGATACTTCTAAGGTTAAGCATTTCAGATTTATGTTTGCTTTGATCTTTGACACCGTTATCAGCTCAGTTTCTGATCAGTTCAATCCTCCTTATTTTAATACTTGGGACATGTCCTCTGCAACTGATCTCAGTTTTATGTTTGCGGGAAGAGCACATTTTAACCAGACCTTAAACAACTGGGACGTTTCGAGCGTAACTGATATGAAATGGATGTTTGCTCTTTGCCCAAACTATAATCAACCAATGGATAACTGGGATACCTCAAGCCTTGAAGACATTCGTTTTATGTTCCATTTTGATTCTGCTTTCAATCAATCTTTAAACCATTGGAACACTTCTAAAATTACCAATATGGCCCATGCTATTCATGGCTGCACGGCCTATAGTCATTCCCTTGAAAACTGGGATATGACCAAGGTTACCAGAATAGACCAGATTCTTAAGGAAACACCCAACTTTAATCATTCCCTTGCAAGCTGGAATCTTGCCAGCGTTAATAACGGGGCCCAGGCTTTGATGCAGACAGGAATGGATTGTGAAAATTTCAGTAAAACACTGGCAGGATGGGCAGATAATCCTGATACTGCCAATAATGTTGATTTAGATATTGTAACCCCTTTGACTTATGCTTCCAATGCCGCAGATAAAAGAAATATTCTCATCAGCAAAGGATGGACGATGTCTGGTGATACAGTAGGAAACTGTTTACTGTCCTCATCAGAAGTCAGGCTGAATAAAAAACTTTCACTATATCCTAATCCCGCTGTGGATGATATTCATATTGAAGGACTAAGTGACATTAAAAAGTACAGAATTTTTGATACAAGTGGAAGACTTGTACTGGAAGGAAATCCTAATAAAGAAATGATCAATGTAGGATCATTACCGAAAGGAAATTATATTTTACAGCTCATTTTGAAAGATCAGACCATTTCTTCAAAATTCATTAAAAAATAAAACAAAAAAGCCTCGCTGAAAAGTGAGGCTTCTATTTTGAGTTGAAATAAATTATTGGTCAAAATGATTTGGGTGCTGTGCTTTAATATCATCCACAGTTCCCAGAACTTTATCTTTTAAGGAATCCTGGTATTTCTGAAGTTTTGCAGCGACTTCTTCATTACCGCTTCCTAAAATTTTTGCAGCTAAAATCCCTGCATTCAAAGCGCCGTTCAAAGCTACGGTAGCCACCGGAATTCCACCGGGCATCTGAAGGATAGATAAAACAGAATCCCATCCGTCTATGGAATTACTGGACAAAATAGGAACTCCGATTACCGGAAGCGTAGTACAGCTTGCCACCATTCCCGGAAGATGTGCTGCTCCTCCTGCTCCAGCTACAATTACCTTCAGACCTCTTTCCTGAGCAGTTTTTGCATAATCAAACATTCTTTCCGGTGTTCTGTGCGCTGAAACTACTGTTAACTCATAAGGGATATCGAGGCTTTTAAGAAAATTTGCAGCCTGTTCCATAATCGGCAGATCACTCTGACTGCCCATAATAATTCCTACCATCTTCAATTTTATTAGATGTTCAAAGATAAAAAATAAAAATGTAAAGAGGAATAATTACAAAAAATCCGGGAAACGATTTATGATTATAATTCCTAAAAATAATTTAATCTTTCAATAGATCTTCCATTTAAAATGTAAAGAATAAATAAAGATCTTTTTGGCTCAGATTTTTCATCTGTACTCCTATAAATTACAACATCTGTATCCATAACAATTCCTGGGAAAATAGATATATTTGTTGTTACACCACATTAAATTGAAAGATTATAAACTTACACTGGCTGTATGTACCGTTGCTATTGTCTGGGGTACTACGTTTTTATCGATAAGGGTTGCGGTAGAAACAATACCCGCCTGGTTTGTCGCAGGAATACGTCAATTTCTTGCAGCGATTATCATGTTCCTTATTCTTACCTATAGAAAAGAATTCAAATGGATAGGCTGGACAAGCCTGAAATACCAGTTTATCTTCTCTTTATTAATGCTTGTGATTGCAAACGGAATGACTACAGTAGCGGAAGAGGAAGTTACCAGCAGTCTTACTTCACTGATAAGTGCCTGTTCTCCTATTCTGGTATTTTTCGGAAGTATGGCTTTAGGTCTGCAGAAATTCAGCTGGCGGGCTTTTACAGGAGTTATTCTGTGTTTCAGCGGCATTCTTTTTATTTTCTGGGATGGCATTAATGATCTAAAAAACCCGGATTATGCGCTGGGTATATTATTTTTATTCATTGCCATTGCGGGATGGGCTTCAGGAACTATTTTTACCAAAAAACTGAACATTCAAAGCGGAAATATCTCACTGAACCTCTTTTATCAGTTTGCCTTTGCGGGAATTATCCAGATTATTTTTGCCTTTCTTTTTTCAGAAAACTACAACTTCGGAAACTGGAGCCTGAAAAGTATTTCTGCAATGCTTTATTTATCCTGTTTTGGCTCTGTAGCAGCATTTTTTGCTTTCCATTATGCATTGACCAAAGTTTCACCTGTTCAGGTATCCATATTGGCCTACATCAATACGGTAATCTCCATTTTTTTAAGCTGGCTGATTCTTGATGAAAAAATTTCTGCCAAATTCATCATTGCTGCAGTACTTATTATTGTCGGCGTTTTTGTGATCAATTACAATCCGGCCATGTTTAAAAAACAAAGAATCGAGTCGTAAATCAGAAAATAATATTCATTATTTCAACCCCTAGATCCCGCTGTTTTTTAATATATTAAATAGAATTAAAAGCAGATCCGTTATATGGGAATTTTCTATTTCTTTCATTTTTTCTTATATTGTATACTCCAACCGATACAATATGCTGAAAAACACATTTTTTTTATTGCTGGCTGCCTCTTTTCTATTGGTAAGCTGTGATTACAAAGAGAAGGAAAAGAACCTGACAGACAGGGAAAAACAATTATTAGAGAAAGAAAAAATATTCGCAAAAAAAGAATCCGAATATCAGTCTCTGCTGAAAATGAGAGACAGTATTTTTGCGAAAAAAGATTCTGTAGTAATTGCTGCTGTATGGCCTACAGAAATTTCCGGCCCATGGAATGGTAAAGTAATCTGTACAGAATCCAACTGCAGCGAGTATGCTGTAGGCGACCAGCGTACTGACATCTGGGAATTTGATAATGATTCTACCCAGCCTATTACCAAAATCATCAATAACAATAATCTGGTAAGGCTTTACACCGGCAAGTTTGAAAACAATGAGATCAGACTGTCTTTCAAAACAGATTCTACAGCCAAAAAGAATGTAGAAATGAGCGTTCTTCTTAATGATATTTCGGACAACAAGATCAAAGGAACAAGAACCATCACATCAGATGGCTGTACCGCCAAGTTCTCTGTTGAGTTAGTACGTTCCACAAAATAAACACTTATGATTTTACTGAGTATACACAACCTGAGCCTTCCTATAGAAGATCCGGTACTGAAGTTCCTGTTGGTACTGGTCATCATCCTTGCAGCCCCATTGCTGCTTAATAAAATTAAAGTTCCTCATCTCCTGGGACTTATCATTGCCGGAGCGATTATTGGTCCGAACGGATTCAATGTATTATCCAGAGACAGCAGTATTGTAGTAACCGGAACCACCGGGCTTCTTTACATTATGTTTCTGGCAGGTCTTGAGATCGACATGGGCGACTTTAAAAAGAACAAGTGGAAAAGTCTCACATTTGGTATCTATACCTTTACAGTTCCTTTTGTACTGGGATATCTGGGAGGATATTATATTTTACACTTCTCTATGCTGACTTCCATTCTGTTTGCCAGTCTTTTTTCATCTCACACGCTTATCGCTTATCCATTGGTGAGTAAGTTGGGAATTGCGAAAAATAAAGCAGTTAACATCACCGTTGGTGGTACGATGATCACAGATATTCTTGCTTTATTGGTACTTGCTGTGATTGTGGGAATGTCTCAGGGCGACGTGGGAACAGAATTCTGGGTTAAATTATCAGTCTCTTTTGTCGTTTTTGCCCTCATTGTACTTATTGTATTCCCTATTATAGGACGATGGTTTTTCAAAAGAGTGGATGATAAAATTTCGCAGTATATCTTTGTACTGGTTATGATTTATCTGGCTGCTATGCTTGCTGAACTGGCTGGTGTAGAAGCTATCATCGGAGCATTCTTCGCCGGACTGGCGTTAAACAGACTTATCCCTCACACTTCTTCTTTGATGAACAGGGTTGAGTTTGTAGGAAATGCCATATTTATCCCGTTCTTTTTGATCAGTGTAGGAATGCTGATTGATTTTAAAGTTTTCTTTAAAAGCTGGGAAACACTTGAAGTTGCCGCAATTATGCTGGTTGCCTCTATCGGAGGAAAATACCTTTCTGCGGTTGCCACTCAGAAAACATTCAGACTAACCAAAGAGGAAGGAAAACTGATATTTGGATTAAGCTCCGCTTCGGCAGCAGCAACACTGGCTTCCGTAATGGTTGGATATAACATCATCCTTTCTGAAACCGAAACCGGAGAACCTGTAAGATTATTAAATGAACACGTACTGAACGGAAGTATTCTTCTTATCCTCATTTCATGTACGATCTCGTCTTTTATTTCCATGGCGAGTGCCCAGAAAATTGCTGAGAGTGATAACGAAGATACCGTTTCCGGAAATACCCATGAGGAAGAAAATATTCTCTTAGCCATCAACCACGAAGCCACTGTTGAGAGAATGGTTAATCTGGGAATTCTGATCAAAGCACATTCGAATACAGAAGATCTTTTTGCATTAAATGTCATTAATGAAGACAAAAATGAATCATCTGTAAAGAATGCGGAGAAACTTCTTCACCAGGCAGCAGATGCAGCCGCAGCGGCAGATGTAAAATTGCAGGCTTTAAAAAGATATGACAATGATGTCATCAACGGGGTCAATAATGTGATTAAAGAACAGAAAATTACAGATCTTATCATCGGATTGGAAGACGAAAAAGGATTCTCCCCTTCTTTTGTATATAATCTTTATAACGGTTATCTTCAGAATGATGACGTGAATGTACTGGTTTATCATGCTGCACAACCGCTTTCCACCATTAAGAAATATGCAGTGATGATTCCCGAGAATGCTCATCAGGAAGCAGGATTCTTCCATGCATTGCTGAGGGTATGGAACATTGCCAGAAATTCCGGTGCTACAGTTGTTTTTTATGCTCCTGAAAACATTATTGATATTCTTCAGAAAATCATAAAGAAAGCCAATATAGAAGCTGAATTCATTATCATGAGCACATGGCAGGACGGAGAAAGAACCGCAGCACAGCTGAAAGATGATGAAGCCTTGATTATTCTGATGGCCAAGCGCGGTATGAAGTCATATATTCCAAGAATGAGACTGATCCCTGAACTGCTGAACAGGAATCTGAAAGACAATAATTACCTTCTGATCTTCCCTTTCTCGGAGTATGACAAAAACAGCCCGGAAATACGTTCTGTAGGAAATCACGGGGATTTTGTGGAAATTGGAAATGTCATTCAGAAGATTTTTAAATAAAAGAAATTTAGATAGGATGGAAGCTGGAAGAATGATGCGGGAAGTTTCTTCTCTGCGAATAATTAATTCTTCGTTATGATTAAACAATTAAATCATCAATAGCGTCGGGCTCCATAGGAATAAAATTGGCTTTAGCCGAAACCTAAAATTAAGCTTCGGCTAAAGCCAATTGAGTTGACAATTATTTTTAAACGGGCTAAAGCCCGTTCCTATTGAATTTTGTATTTTGGCAAAAAAAATAACCTATGAAACAAATTATCGGATTTCTCTTCTTTTTTGTGTCCATCATTCTTTCTGCACAAAACCTTACCCTTTCGGATAAAGAACTGAAACAAAAACTGGATTCTATCAAAACTGAAGGAAACCTACTCTATTCTTACGAAAATGCATCATGGCATGCAGGAGATCTTGTAGGCAGCAATAAAAGACTTGCTGAAAATACAGGAAGCTATATCACATACCAGAAAAACGATACCATCAAAACCTCCTTTCTTAATAAAGCAGGTAATATGATTATTGCAGAACTGTCTTTCAAAAATAACCAGACAAAACCTGTCAAAGAAAATTTTAAAGAAAGAGGACTTAATGAAACTGAAAGTATTTTAAAAAATATCCGTTCTGCCATTATTCCGCAGTTATCCGATTCAAAGTATGCGGTAACGGTACCACAGGGATATAGTCTTAATATGATTATTATTCCTTTTAATGAAAACTATAAGGTGTATTTGATACCTGGTACTGCCCAGTCTGGTATAATTCCGTTCGGAAATGATTATCTTTTTGTTTCGGATAAAAAAGGAAATATTATTTCCCATAAAAAATTTCACTCAAGACTTATTCCAACCTCTACAGCCTTGGAAAATGGAGGAACAGTAACAATGTCTACCCACAGCCATTTAGTAGCCAGTCCTTTTATTTCTGCAACAGATATCTGTACTTTTAAATTGTATGCTCCGCTTACATCGCTTGAAGAATTTTCTGTTTTATCAACCGCTTTAGGAAGCTATATTAAATACAATTATAAAAAGGATAATATTGAGGTGGTTAAAAATCCTTAATCATGAAAGCATTACATTATCAATAGGATCGGGCTTTAGCCCGATATAAAAAATATGAATACATTTGGCTTTAGATTCTGTGTTAACTTCCAAATATTTTTTATACATTTATATTTATAAAAGCGACCTTGAGTTAGCTTGCGTAGGGTGAACGTCTTTGATTTTTACCCTACTTTCTTCAAAATCTATCTGGTAAAAAGTTTTATTTTTAAATAAAATA
>NZ_QGTV01000037.1:0-18366 GCF_003182335.1 Chryseobacterium sp. AG844
TTTGCTTCGCAAAGTGAATGGTGAATGCTTGCAGTATAAAACAATTGACAAGCGAAACGGATTGACGATTGACTATTCACCAATCAATAGTGAATTTTTGCTTCGCAAAGTGAATGGTGAATGCTTGCAGCATAAAACAATTGACAAGCGAAGCGGATTGACGATTGACTATTCACCAATCAATAGTGAATTTTTGCTTCGCAAAGTGAATGGTGAATGCTTGCAGCATAAAAAAATTGACAAGCGAAACGGATTGACGATTGACTATTCACCAATCAATAGTGAATCTTTGCTTCGCAAAGTGAATGGTGAATGCTTGCAGCATAAAACAATTGACAAGCGAAGCGGATTGACGATTGACTATTCACGAATCAATAGTGAACTTTTGCTTCGCAAAGTGAATGGTGAATGCTTGCAGCATAAAACAATTGACAAGCGAAACGGATTGACGCTTGACTATTCACCAATCAATAGTGAATTTTTGCTTCGCAAAGTGAATGGTGAATGCTTGCAGTATAAAAAAATTGACAAGCGAAGCGAATTCACCATTGACAATTGACATAAAAAAAGCCTCCATACAATAATGTATGAGGCTTTTTTTATCGCTTTTTCTTTTATTAACGATCGTTGTTGGATGTTTCTTCTCCGATGTTCCAGGTAAGACCGAAACGAAGCGTGTTATCCAAAGCACTGTTGATTTTAGACATGTTGATCAGGTAAGAAAGGTCAAGTCCGAAAGAACGGTATCTTAGTCCAACCCCTGCAGTTGCAAACTGTCTTGCTCCCTGCTCTTCACTTTCATGGAAGTAACCTCCTCTTACAGAAAATGCATTGTCATAGGAGTATTCCAAAGCACCACTGTACATGATACTGTTTTTATTTTTGAAAGATTTTCCGATACCAGCCATTGGCCCTACATTAGGAATCTGATAAATAGGCTGTCTTGTATTCGGGTCAATTCCTGCATACTCAGATCCCGGAACCAATAGTTTTGAACCTTCCACAGAAATTCCCACTCTGTTCATATCATCCAGGTACATGTCATATCCAACCCCTAATCTTGCCATGGTAGGAAGATAAGATCTTGATTCTTCATTCCCTGTATAATCCAGTTTCGGACCTAAGTTCTGAATAGCCAAACCTGCATTGATCTTACCATCATATCCGCCAATACTGGAGAATCTTGGAGAGGTATAGTATCCTGAAACGTCTACTGCAAAACTGTTCGCAGCCTTAAGTGTTGTATCTGTGTTGAATCCTCCGGCTAAGTCTGAACGGATAAATCTACCGGTAACAGCTCCGGAGAATGAATCAGAAAGTTTCAAAGCGTAGGCAACGTCAATGGAGAATTCGTTTGGTTTTGATGTACCCATAGAAGCGATTTCCGTACCCACCAGTTGAGTCAGGTCTACCTGTCCCATATTGAAATAATAGATACTCGCGGAAATTGTAGATCTTTCTTCCTGCCCCAAAAACTTATGGAACGAGGCATATAATAAGAATACATCATTGGTAAGTTTTCCCATGTAAGGCGTATAGTTAAGACCTACGGAAGAACTTGTCCTGCTGAAAGGGTATTTAGCCGCATTCCAGAATTGTGAAAATGCATCCGGAGAGGTTACCACCCCCTGATCTCCCATACCTCCCGATCTTGCATCAGGTGCAATTCTTAAGAAAGGAGCTCCGGTAAGAACTGGGTTTACTTTACCTAAATCTTGCGAATAGCCTAAAAAACCAGCACTCAAACCAAATCCTAATAGCAGTTTAGTAGTTAAATTCATATGTTGTCTTTTATATATTATCAGTTTTTTATTAATATTATTGTCTATTGTTCTGTTTTATTATTTCAAAAGTACCATTTTTTCTACAGCTGTAGCACTTCCTTTGCATTTTTCTTGATTTTGACTTTTTGCAAATATCTTAAAAATATACGTACCTTTTGCTACAGTAGCTCCAAAATCATCTCTTCCGTCCCATTCTATCGCCTGACGAGGGGTTCTGAAGCCCTGTAGGAACGGTTCTGCAACCACCGGCTGCGACAAAGTTCTTACCAATCTTCCTGTTATTGTATAAATTTGTACGTTCACATCCAGAATATCATCACAATTGTGTTCAAACTGAATATAAGTTTTGTTGGTAAATGGATTGGGCCAGTTCAGCGGACGGTTTATTGTCAGATGCTGGTCAGATTCATCTTTAACTTCAAAATTTAACGTAGCAGTTGTAGAATTATTGTTTATATCCCAAACTTTAAATGTTAATTGATGCTGTCCTATTGCAAGATTTCTGAAAGGGTAGGTTACATTTCCTTTCTGGTATTCGGCAAGACTAGGATTTAAACATCCGTTTCCTTCTCCCGGAGCATAAAAATCATTTAAAACAACAGTATTGATAATCTGCCCGTCAAGATATACTGTAATATCATGCCCCACACCGGATCCTGTTGAATTAATTCCTGTATCATCGGTAAGACAGGCAAGAAGCATTGGATTCTGATTGGTAATTCCACCATCTGCAAAGTTGGTGTTGTTCATATACAGTTTTACTTTTGGAGGCTGATTATCATTGATTCCGTTTGGATTAATATCGCCTACCTGTACAGCCTGATTGTTGAAAACATCCGTTGACTTATTATCTGCATAGGCTAGTATTCTTCCCTGGCCTACAGCATAGTTAATGTCTTTAGGTACATAGAATTCAGCAGTGAAAACCCCATTTACAGCAGTTCCTGCAGATTTTACAATAGCACTTCCTTCCTCAGTATACTCTAACACCGGAGATAAAACGCCACTGTTATTTAATGTTTTTTTATTTAATCTCTTATCAAAAATATTGATGCTGACCTTTCCGTTGAAGGTATTGTTCAGTGTTCCGTTCGGATTATTGATGTGTCCTTTGATTTTTACAAAATCCAGCCCTCTGATCAGTCCCGGAACAGGAGTTTCAATATTATCAATAACCAGGAGTCTTTGTGGTCTGCTTAATTTCATGGCAGGATCACCCAGTAAGTTTACTTTTAAGTGGTTACTGTTTGGTCCTTTTTGTTTTTTGGCAATTAAGTGGGCATTCCCCAGCGTATTAAAGTCGTCATTGGTTAACTTAAAAATATTCTGAGTAAAGGTATTGGTAAAATCACGTCCATAATCAACCCCGATAGCACGGCTGGAAGTAATCATGGTAGAAACACCTCCCTGTTTCATCTTAATAAACTGTTCTCCTACAGAGTTGGTTGAAGGTTCGTCCCATAATGTGAATTCACAAGTGATGGTAGATACAAACGGGAATCTGCTGTATACATTAGAGAAATTGTTGGCATTCTGAACTTCTGTGCTGGTAAGTACTCTTTCCTGTGCCCAGCCATTGATTCCTCCGTGTCCGAAATAAAACAGATATAAGCTGTTTCCGATAGCATTGGAAATGGCCTGGTTTACCTGCGGATATCTTCGTCCTCCGGAAGTACTCTGGGCGGTAAAGGCATCCATGTATAATTTTTTAACATTATACTCTTTAAGTTCTTGCTGGCCAGGCTGTTCAAATATGCCGGCAAGGGAGTTGTTCATGACATTGTGGAAAGGGCTTCCCCCTTCGTTGTTATCATCCACTACAAAGTCAAGTCGCATACGCCAGTCTCCAAACGGGCTCGACTGTCCCTGAAGGGAATTATAGTAAGCCAGTGTTTTATTGATCATATCTCCGGCTTCACTGGCATTGGCTGCCGGAATTCTGCCAACCGGAAGATCCGGAAGGTTGTTTTCAATTAATAATGTATTCTGCGGCTTGGTCATTACGATATAATCATCCGTCACAAAAGAGGATACATAATCGGAAGACTGCTCACTCTGATAGCTGGCAACAACATTTGAATTATTCGGAACCCTGTTTTTATAATCGTATGAAGCATCCCCAAGGATAAACACATATTGAAGTCTTCCCAGTGGAGTATTGAGTTTACTTACGAAATCTCTTATCGCGGTAAGATCTTTGCTTCCGCTGCCATATTCCTCGTAGATTTTATTGATGTCAACAATTTCTACCTTATAGTTATTCTTGGTTTGATGGTAGTTGGCAATTCTCTGAGCCTGGCCCATCATTTCAGGAACGGTAAGGATCAGATAATCTACGTTTTGTATTGCGGAAAGATTCTGATTCGAGATTCTTCCCACAAACTGTGGACTAAAAGCCGCATCAGCGCGGAAAGCTACAAACTCATTGTTGAAATTCTGATCAGCAGCCGTGTACGCAAAGCTGAAGGAACCGGCTCCTGCCTTATTCACTCTTCTATTAGCGTTTGTAATATCCGTTACATCCCATACCTGTTCTATAGTAGCAGCATTACTGATACTGAAACCATAGTCTGTATTGCTTCCACTTACAATTGAGTAATCCCTGAAGTTCATTTGTGAACCATTGAATGCAAGGTTTTCCTTATACTGAACCTCTACATAATCAAAATAGAAAGTTCCATTCGGATTCTTGGAGATATCAGGATTATAAACCAGTGTAAACTGATTTCCGGTAAGATTGGTTAGTGTTCCGGTATAAGTTACCGGATAGAAAGTATACTGATACGAAGAGGTGTCTGTAGGAATTACCTGCAGCGGGTGCGGATTTAAATTGTTGATTTTAAAATCTATCGAATTCTGCTGGGAATTGTACGCTACCACCTGGGTTCTGTATCGTATTACATCATTCGCCTGTATCGGGGAATTGGTAGTAAATGTTACAGTTTTTTCATTGGTGAAAGGAGTATCTTCTACCCATGTTCTTCCTACTTTTAACAGGTTTTTCTGATCCTTGTTGATCACCTGGTAACTGTCATACCTTGTAATCAGCTGGGCTGGAAGGTTTCCGTCTACAGTCGCAACCCTTTTTCCCGCACCTTTATCAAAGTTGATATAATAATAGGAGAAATCCTCATAGATGTTTTTGACATTATTGCTTCTTTCACTGAACCGGGTATCGTGTCTTTTAAAACCGTTCCCGTTGGAAGTATCATAAAGGTTGTATCCGTCGGGACCCTGTGCATAGAAAAGAGCGTAGTCATTGTCATTCCATACCCCGTCATCTTCACCTACCACCTGAATGGCATTTTCCTGTAAAGCACCGTATCTCGGATCCTGGTTGTATTCGGGAAGCATGATTCCCCCGTTTCCATAAATTCTGAAATTTTTAGGATTTACAGAACCCGGATTGATTCCGTTGTCTTTTAAAAACTGCGAAGTGATTTTGAATACTCCGGACTTGTCTACCTTTATTTTATAAAAATTTCCACTTGATAAAGGATTGCCGGTGGTTCCTATTTTATTAACAGTTCCTGTTGTATTGATAAAAGAAGAAGCTTCCGAAACATTAAACGAAGATAATCTCTGAACACGGCCTTTTACATTTTTAAATAAAGCAATACTAATGCTGGCATAGCTTTCACCATCTAAAGTATAATAGGAAACATCTGCTACATCATAATCAGGAAGTCTGCCTTTATCCAGCTCAAACAAATCCTGATTTGAAACGCTTTCCCAGACAAGGTCTGAGATTTTTAATTGCTTTTCTCCGATTTTTTGCTTGCTTACGATAAAAACATTATTTTGGCTGTAAGAAAAACCTTCATTTTTAAAATTGGGAAGATTTAATTTTGTGTCACCAAAATCCTGGATTTTAGAACCATTCCATTCTATGGTGTTTCTTTGAGCGTAAAGTGTTGATGCAAAAGCGATTAAAGATAAAATCGTAATTTTTCGTTTCATGTTTACTATTGAAATTGCTAAATTACAAAATAAATGAAAATTTTAGAATTAAATTGTGATACAATAAAATTAATTTGTTAACGTTTTTCAAAAAAATCAAATGTTTACTTGATTTATTGAATAATTTATTTTTTCTTTGTACTTTGAAAATATTTATATCGACTATGAAAAAACTAAAGTTGTTTTCATTAATAGCATTAAGTTCTACACTTGCATTAACCAGCTGTGGCGGATCAGGAACCAGCAAAGGTGGCGGTACCAAAAAATTTGTCAGCAAAACAGGTTGGAAACCAAACGAAAAACAGGGTTGGTTTTTTGCAGGAAAGCAACAGAAGCAGAAGGGTTGGCCTGGGATGGTATATGTAGAAGGTGGAACTTTTACAATGGGATTAGTGAAAGATGATGTTATGCACGATTGGAATAACACACCTCGCAGAATGCAGGTAAGTTCATTCTTTATCGGAGAAACTGAAATTACTAACTACGAATACCGCGAATACCTTACATGGTTGAAGTATGTATTCCCACCAAGTGACCCGAGTTTTAAGGAGATCTATAACGGTGCTTTGCCGGATACCTTATTATGGGACAACAAATTAGCAAGAAACGATTATAACGAAACGTATCTGCGTTCTCCGGAATTTGATTACTATCCGGTAGTAGGAGTTTCCTGGACTCAGGCAAACAGATACTGTGAATGGCTGTCTGACAGAGCCAATGAAAAAGCTTTGATGCAGGCTGGTATTATTGCCAAAGATTTGTATATCAACGAATCCAACAACCAGGGAGGAACTGCTTTCAATATGGATAAATTCAAATCGAATGATCCTGAAATGCAGGGATATATCAATGAAAAAAGAATGCAGCAGAAAACTGGTATGAAAACAACAAACCAGAGATTGCTTGCCGCTAACAGAGCTCCAAATTCTGCAATGGTACAGAAGTTCAGACTTCCTACTGAAGTAGAATGGGAATATGCAGCTCTGGGTATGGCTAAAAACAGAGAATATAACCAATATCTGGGTAAAAAACCTCAAATTGAAAGATTAAGAGGTTCCAAAGGAAGAGACAGAGGAATGTTCCTTGAAAACTTCAAAATGGGTAGAGGTGATTATTCTGGTATCGCAGGTTGGAAAAACGACGGATCAGCTCAGACTTCTGACGTAAGACAATATCCATCTAACGATTTAGGAATCTACGGTATGTATGGAAACGTTTCTGAATGGACGGCTGACGTTTACAGACCTATCATCGATGAAGATTACAACGATTTCAACTACTACAGAGGAAACATGCCTCAGGCGATCGTAAGAAACGGTGACGGAACTTATAAAATGATCGACGAAGGTACCATCAAGTATGATACGTTAGCAGATGGAAGATTAGTTTACAGAGGACTTCCTGGACAATTCGAAAGACAAACTATTGCTGACTACAGAAACTACAGAGATGGTGACAGACAGTCTTCTTTAGAATATTACAGAGCTTCTGATTCTGCTGCCGGATTCGATATGTACAACGCTCCTAAAACAAGCTTCGTTGTAGATGGAAGCGGTAGAGTGAAACTACAAAAAGATACCAAAGACAGAACTTCTGCAATCTCTAACGAGGTTAGAGTAGTAAAAGGAGGTTCATGGCAGGATACAGCATACTGGCTGGATCCGGGACAAAGAAGATATAAAAATCAAAACAGAGCTTATGGTTGGGTAGGTTTCCGTGTTGCACAGGATGCTAAAGCCAGCGATAAGAGTAGAACTAGAAGATAATATTTATCAAAAAATACTTACAAAAAACCTTCCGGACTTTCGGAAGGTTTTTTTATTTTTGAACCATGAAACCGCTTGGGCTGAAAAGCCTGAAATACTCGTGTAGATTTGGCGGTTGCATGTCACTTCTTAAAAAATATATATATTTCCACATGAATATAGAACAGTTTTATCCTTTATTTCTGCAGGCGGCAAAAGTAACCATTGACAGCAGAAAAATAGCAGAGAATGATATTTTCTTTGCCTTTTCCGGTGAGAATTTCAATGCAGCTACGCTGGCAGAAAAAGCCATTGATGACGGAGCTCTGGCAGTGATTGTTGAACTTCCGGAATTCGAAAACAGAGATAAAAACATTTTCTATGTTCCTTCTACGCTGGAATTTTTACAGCAATTGGCAATCTATCACAGAAGCCAGCTTCATATTCCTTTTATCGGGCTTACGGGAAGTAATGGAAAGACGACTACAAAAGAGCTTATCCATGCTGTTCTTTCAGAAAAATTTAACGTTCAGTATACATCAGGAAATCTGAACAACCATATCGGAGTTCCGTTGACGATCCTTTCCATTAAACCGGAGCATGAAATGGCTGTGATTGAAATGGGAGCGAATCATCAAAAGGAAATTGAATTCCTGTGTACCATTTCACAACCTGATTTGGGGTATATTACCAACTTTGGGAAAGCTCATCTGGAAGGCTTCGGAGGTTTTGAGGGAGTAATCAAAGGAAAGTCTGAGCTGTATGATTATCTTAAAAATAACAACAGAACAATTGTTGTGAATGAAAACGATCCGATCCAGGCTGAAAAGACTGAAAACTATTCACCTAAAATTACTTTTGGAAAAGAAACATCGGATTACAATTTTGAATCTTTTTCCGCTGAACATTTTGTAGGATTGACTTATCAGGGCGTAAAAGCCGTTTCAAAACTGACAGGAGAGTATAACTTTACCAATCTCTGTGCTGCTGCCAGTCTTGGCCTTCATTTCGGAATCAGCTTTGAAAAAATTAAGCATGCTCTGGAGCTGTATACCCCCACCAATATGAGATCTCAGGTGGTGAAAAAAGAGGGCAGGACTTTGGTGCTTGATACTTACAATGCCAATCCAAGCTCTATGACCGCTTCTTTAAATAACTTTATCAGTTTTGAAGGCAGCAAAACCATTATCATCGGAGATATGCTGGAATTGGGTGATGAAAGTGAGAAAGAGCATCAGAACATCTTAAAACTGGCTCAGGATCTTCATTTCGATGAGATCATTACTGTCGGAAAACATTTTAAAGCGGTTAATGATTCAGAGTTTGCTTTTGAAAATACGGCCGAATTAACAGAATACCTGAAACAGAATAGCATTCAGTCTGACAATATATTGTTGAAAGGTTCCAGAGGAATTGCTCTGGAGAAAGTGATCGACTTTATTTAAAGTAAGGAAGCTGGGCGCTGGGGGAGGAGTGTTCATGAAGGAAGGAAATTAAAGACCGTTCTCTTATTTCTTCAGCTTTATAAAATTTCACTGATGAATAACTTAAAGAAGTAATTGGCCGGATAGTAACTTCCGGCTTCATTCTTCCAGCTTCCAGCCTTCTTACTTATTTCTTCGAATCCCAGAATTCTTTTACGATTAGTTTGATATTTTTAAAAGTACTCGGGAACACTTCATTTTCAATTTCTGAGGTCGTTTTCCAGGCTACTTCGGTAATACCTTCTTCTATCTGCGGTTTGGAAGTATCTTCGCCGTCAAAGTTCATTTCAAACCAATGGGTGCATTTTAAGATTTTCTCCCCGTTTCTTTCTACATAGATATGATAAGTCGTGTTGATGAATTGTACAAGCTCTACATCACTCAACCCTGTTTCTTCCTCTATTTCCCGTACTGCAGACTCTTCTCTGGATTCTCCTTTTTCCATTTTACCCTTTGGAAGATCCCATTTGCCTAATCTTCTGATGAAAAGAATCTTACCTTCAGGGTTATTAACGAGACCTCCTGCCGCCTCTATAATTCTGAAAAGCTTCTGAAACTCCTGCCAGATTTCTTCCAAATTCTCTCCATACACATTCAGTTCCTGCACAGAAGTATTCTCCAGAAGATCCAGGGCGATCTCTAAAGTGGTATAATTTTCGTACCCAAGCTTTTTTTCAAGTTCTTCAGGATGCTTAGATAGTAATAATTTTTTTTCGTTGACAAAAACTTTATACATTTGTAATAGTTAAGAATTTAAATACAAAAATAAAAAATGAATTTAGAAGGACGAAAGATTATTGTCAATAAATCATCTAAAGAACTTACAGAGTTGCTGAAATCTCCTGAAAATTATAAAGATTTTATGCCGGACGGTCTTCAGAAATTTGAAACAAGAGATAACGGATTTAAATTTGGATTACAGGGAATGCCTGAAATCGCTTTAAAAATAGATGAAGTGGATGATCAGAAAGCTGTTTTAAGGTCTGCAAGTTCAAGTCTGGACTTCTCATTAACAGCGACATTGAACCCGATCAGTGAAAACCAGACCGAAGTTCAGATGTTATTTGAAGGGAAATTCAATCCATTCATCAAAATGATGGTAGAAAAGCCTTTACAGAACTTTATCAATACGCTTACGGATAAAATCGAAGCTTATAAATAATAGAAACCTTCATTTCTGAAGGTTTTTTTATTTTACAGGAAAGTCGGCGAAAATAAAACAGATAACCAATAAATTACCTGTTTTTTAAATTATTAACCTATCTCTGTCAATAATAACGGCTTCGACAGGCTCAGCCAGACAACGCTTAAAAATTACGGATGGTTTGCGACCTGTCACCCTGAGCCTGTCGAAGGGTTCCCAATAACAAACCTTTGTTAATCATCAATCTCCAGTATTAATTAAAAGGATAAGTCAATTATTTTAATTATAATTTTCTTCATCAGAGTCCATTAATAATGGAAACCAACATATTTGAAACATGACCCTATTTGCATGCTAAATTTTATATAACGAATGAAAAATATTACCTAGAGGTGCAAAATACATGCATTCTCCATTTTCATTTAATAAAATAGGACAATCATCATATAACTCTAAAAAATTAAATATATTATTTAGAAAAATACAGTAATTTGTTTTAATAATAGTTTCTTTATTTATACAAAAGAGTACTATATTATCACTTTTCCATTCGATATTTAAATTTAGAAATGATTGCAAACCTAAAATATCATCTTTATCATAATAATTTCTCCAATCTCCAATATTCTTAGAATTAAGAATGATAATATTATCATTGCTCAATTTAAAAAAATTATTTGATTTAGAATCTATTTTTAAGTCCCACAATTTGGATGCTGTTTCTTTTTCTAATAGATAAATATCCTCAATAGCTTCATCAAAATATTCGCTATAAAATGTTTTTGTAATTATTGTTTCACTCATTTAATTAGGTTTTTTATAAAATATATGACCAGAAGATTTACCATCTTTCCACTTTAAATGTTGCTTATCATTTCCCACTCCTAACTCTCTCGTGTTTTGATCATTATGAATTTCATATCCTTTTTTATATTGTTTGGTTGTATAATTCTTATATCTATTCATATTTCCTTTTGCATCTTTTAACAAACTTTTTGCATCAGAA
Source organism: Chryseobacterium sp. AG844 (assembly GCF_003182335.1). NCBI lineage: Bacteria > Pseudomonadati > Bacteroidota > Flavobacteriia > Flavobacteriales > Weeksellaceae > Chryseobacterium > Chryseobacterium sp. AG844. The sequence continues at coordinate 11,124 of NZ_QGTV01000037.1, forward strand.
GCATTATTTGTTAAAAGATCAGATTTTTTATTATTCTTAATTGATTGAACTGCATCCTTCCATTCTTGAGTTCCTTTTTTAACAACAGTCATATTCACTGTCTTTTTAATTTCTTCAACACCTTTCAAGGCTGGAATCTTTCCACCTTGTGCTGTTAGAGCACCTTCAACACCTCCAACTGCTGCCATTCCTATTGTAGCCAGATCAAAAGAACCGTTTACAACTTTTTCTTTGAAGGATTCTTTTGGAACTCCCGTTAGTAAAGTTAAACCACCGTCATCATCAACTACATACTTATTTCTTACAGCATCATTGGTTAGAACGTTAACAGTTCTTGCCACTGAATTAGCTACAGCAGCTCTTACGCTATTAATCCCTCCACCAATAAATTCCGCAAACTCTACAGGATCACCAGGAAGGCTAACCTCATTTACCTTTTTAGCCTCCAAGCCTTCGAGCTCTCTTGCATCAACTACTCTGTTTTCCGAGAAATTATAATGTGACTGATAGTCGTATTGTTCACTTAATGGGTCTACATTAAAAAACCTCGCCATCCCTGCATCATAGTTTCTCCATCGGTAAGAACTCCATTTGGTATCAATCTGGTTTTCCTGTCCCTGTGTAGAGTATCTATAGGCTGGAGATACTGTACCATTAATATTTAAATCCCCTCCAAATTCAAGCTCGAAAGGATAGTAATGGTTGGTCCTGTCAATTTTCAGGCTTCCGGAAGCATCTTTGTAATACGCCAGTCTGATGTTTCCTACCTGATCTGTGTAGTTGTAAATGTCGGTTTTTCAAAAAAGAATAAAGCAGACAGCCAATGAGACTGTCTGTTCTAATCACTATTTTTAAATAGTATTGCTATTTTTACTTATAAGAAAACAATGTGAAACATAGTCACTTTTCATCTAATGATAAAGGGATAAACTTCATGAAATATAACTTAGCCAATTATTAATAATATGTTCTTGGTGTATTAGACAAAGTTAAATTGAGGCTATCACTCTTTTTTTTAATATAAAGATACTTATGATTCTCCATATCTTTTTTTTCCAAAATAATTTTTTGAGGTCCTATGTTAATTTGTAATTTTTCACAAGTTGATTTCTGCGAATAGTAATCTGCTAAATTTATAGTATTATCAGTTGTTATATTTTTACTAAAGATCTCTTTAGAATCACATTTCATAGAAACCTTTTCGTTATCAAAATAATCTTCAAAAAAAATATTAAGAAAATTTCCCTTTATGTCCAGTTTTTTTTGCAATTCTGTCAAGTTGGGATTTATATTTTCCTGATTTACTGTGTAATTATATCTTTGTTGACATTGGCAAAAAAAGGATATAATTAAAAATAAAATAATTTTTTTCATAGGTATTATGGATTAAAAGGTGATACAAATTGATTATTTTCTACTTCCACTTTAGTCGTTACAGGAACATACTTTTTAATTTCGCTTAGTTGTTCCTTTGTTATAGTTTCACCACTTGTTTCAGAATTCATCAGATTATCAAATTTCATACTTTGCTTTACTGTTGAAGGATTTGATGGATCTGTCTCATGTTTTAACCCAACGGTATGACCTAACTCATGACTAGTAACTTCTCCTGAGCTACTTCCTAAGATAGATTTAATTTGAATCCTGTTTGATTGAGAATTACCCATAATATTCACTTTTCCTACAACAAAAGGACTACTTCCACCTTCTATTTTGTCAACAAAATCTATATAATAATCGCCTTTTTCAACTTTGTCAACAAAACTAATATTATTTACTTTTGTATTTGTATAAATACCTTCATTATCTGTCCCTGAATATACTTTTTCAACTGTTCTAACGATTTCTGCTGTTCTTATTTTCACATCTTCTGCAGTCATAATTTTACTGCTATTAAGAACTTTAAAGTCTATATTATATTGTATTTGCTGACTTCCGTCTAAATTTTTATAGTGTACTCCAGCCCATTCGAGCCCTTCTAATTCCTTACCATCAACAACCCTGTTTTCAGAGAAATTATAATGCGACTGATAAGCATATTTTTCACTTAATGGGTCAACATTGAAGAACCTTCCCATTGCAACATCATAGTTCCTCCATCGGTAAGAGCTCCATTTGGTATCAATCTGGTTTTCCTGTCCCTGAGAAGAGTATCTATAGGCTGGAGATACTGTACCATTAATATTTAAATCCCCTCCAAATTCAAGCCCGAAAGGATAGTAATGGTTGGTCCTGTCAATTTTCAGGATACCGGAAGCATCTTTATAATACGCCAGTCTGATGTTTCCTACCTGATCGGTATAATTGTAAATATTATTTTCTTCTGAGAATAAAACAAGCAACCATTTAGATTGCTTGTTGTTAAGCTTGCGACTTTACTCTCCGTGTGTATATTTAATCACTTTCTTAGTTTTTACATTTACTTCTGCATAAGCAACACCTCCTATTACCGGCGGTTTAGGAAAGTTTCCATGCACAGTCCAAATACTATCATTTTTTCTTTCTGCAACAAATGGTTTTTGTTTATTTATTGCTGAGTTACCATAAACTTGCTTCCATTTCTTTTCAGCTATGGAAATTGCGATTTCTTTATCTGTTAGAATCTTTTCTCCTTTATTAGATACCTTCTGCTCACAACTAAAAAGTAAAACTAATAATATAAAAACGTAATACTTCATTTTAAATAATTTATTAGTGATCTGTTTTCAATTTGTAAATCTTAATACTTCCAGAATTCCTAATTAATTTCTAATAGAACCGATTTAAAGCCAACCAATAATATCTTCTTTACCTTTGCCTATTGAAAGTAAATATTGTACTTTATTGTTCTCAATTTTAATAAAAAATGGTTCTTTTAGATGTTTGTTTTCTAGAATATAAACACCTTCAGTTATGCCATCTAAATTAGGCTTTTTACTTTTATAAGAGTTGTAATCTGTAATAGTAAATTCACAATTATATTTTTTAAATTCCTTTAATACTTGAATATAGCCCTCCTTATAGTCTTTTGGTTTATCTTTATAGTAAGAGTCATAAAATTTTTCTGCACTCTCACTACTTAATTCAGTAAAAAAAGTAGCAAAAACCGGGTTACTATACTGTTGTTTTGGTTTTGAACAGCAAAAGCAGAAAAAAACAACTGCTAAACTACAAACCAATACCTTTAACTCTATCGTTATCACTCTCATTATTTTTATTTTTTGGTGTTTTTGAATTACCTTCAAGGGTCTTTCCCTTGCGAATATTATTATTTTGTTCTCTTATATCTTCACCTAAATCACCCGGATTATGTCCTTTGAATCCACCATATGAACTCGTAGTTTTTGGTAATTTGATACCTCCTGCTGCTGCAGTGTTTATAACAAAGTCAGCGCAATTATTGGTATTTAGATCATATTTTGTATTTTGATCTGATTCTACAAAATCTAAAATATCATTAAAGTTTTTTTCGTTAATAGACCTTGTTTGTACTACTTCTTGTTCATGACCAAAATTATCTTTTATTTTTCCTGATGCCTCTGATGCTATAGGATTGACACTAGGTGGATAAGGATAAAAGCCAAAAGTTTTAGAATCTGTTGTACCATCCGTATTTTTCCTATTTAATGTTATAAATGCATGTCCTGAATCTCTATTTGGACTAATTTGATATACAGTTCTATCTCCTCCTTTCCCTGGTTGGTCTACATGAATAACTAATTGATAGCTTTTCCCTTTTTTTCCATTATCAAAAGTTTCTCTAATTTTATTAGCATCTATTGCTTCTAAGCCCTCTAATTCTCTATGGGATATAACTTTATTTTCCGAGAAATTATAGTGTGACTGATAAGCATATTTCTCACTTAATGGGTCAACATTGAAGAACCTTCCCATTGCAGCATCATAGTTCCTCCATCGGTAAGAACTCCATTTGGTATCAATCTGGTTTTCCTGTCCCTGTGTAGAGTATCTATAGCTTGGAGTTATGGTACCATTAATATTTAAATCCCCTCCAAATTCAAGCCCGAAAGGATAGTAATGGTTGGTTCTGTCTATTTTCAGGTTTCCGGAAGCATCTTTATAATACGCCAGTCTGATGTTTCCTACCTGATCGGAATAATTGTAAATTTTATAAAACAGGCAACCTATTGATTACCTGTTTTTAAATTATTTTATTTATAGTTTTCTTTGCCAAAGTCCAATAATAATGGAAACCAACATATTTGAAACGTGACCCGCATTTTGCGAGGTCTTTTTGTATGCACAAAGTCGGGAGACCCTGTCATGGTATACAAGTGTCACTTTATTGTTCATACTTTTCAACTATCCAATCATCTTCTTTACTTTCTCGATGAGCATGGCTTCCATTATTAATATCTAACAATTCTTTTAAGGTGGGATCAATTTGCAAAATCTCTTCCAAACTAACAACCTTTGCATCTCCTTCAGAAATATTTTCTTCTTTTCCAAAAAATTGCCAATCTCCGTCTTCGTCTCTAAATACAGAAACAATTGTAGAATTATTTTCTAAAACAAAACGTGTTGTTATTACTGCTTCATTTAGGTTTTCCATAATGTTGTTTTATTTATCTAATTTATCAAGATTTTCTTTTTTACTTAAAACTTGTGAATTTTTGTAAGAATTAGCACCTCCCTTACTTTTAGCTTTAACATGATCAATTTCTGCTTGATTCATATTTGCTTTTACTCCTTTTTTAGATTGCGTTGGCATATCTAAAATTTCCCCACTTTTATCACTTCTTATCACCCCTCCATTTCTTTTCATATTCTCGTTAAGAATATTTTTCTTTTGAGTTCTTGTAAAGGGTTTTCCTGGACCAACAGATTTATGATCTTTTAAGTGAGAATAATTTCCTCCTTCTTTTGAATTTGAAGATTTACCATTATCACTCTTCATGTTATCTCTAACATTGCTAGTGATCACTGCTGCGCCAGCAACTTCTAATGTACCTTTCAATATTAAGCCACTACTAAGAGCAGCGCCCGGTCCACCTGCAATTGCTCCTACACCTGTGGAAGAAGCTGCAGCAGAAGCTGCCAGGCCGCCTGTTCCTCCTCCGATGCTTGTAATACCATCTGTGGCCATTAAAGCGGCTAATACCATGGATGCTCCATGACCGCTATTTACTCCGTTTATATATTCCTGAGTCTTGGAGCCATACTTATTTCTAAGGTTCGATCCAATAACATTGTCAACCATGGTCAGGGCAAAACCTTTCATTTGTTGACAACAACCTTCTTCACCAACTACATCTATTGGAGCATTTCCGTCTGGATCAACATAACGTACCGGATTATTAAAAACATAACTATACGGAGACCAATCTTCAAACTCTTCACTTAATGGATCTGGTGAAAACCATCTGTCAATGTCAGGCATATACATTCTTCCCCCAAAGTCACTCCATCCGGTCTCCTGCTGTTTCTCTTTTCCGTGGGTAGAATACTTATAGTTTGGAGATATTGAATTTGCAGTGCTCAGATCTCCGCCAAACTCCAATCCAAACGGATAATAGTTCGTTGTTCTGTCTATTTTTACATTTCCGGAAGCATCCTTATAATACGCCAGTCTGATGTTTCCTACCTGATCGGAATAATTGTAAATATACTTATTTTGGACGAAATCATAATATCCTTCTGAAGTAGGAACAAAACTTAAAATATCATTGGTATACTGAAATCCATCCAGATAATCTGTTTTGCTGGTGGTTTCCAAATTGGTTCTTCCTGTACCGTAAGTGTGAATCTTTCTCAGCTTAATCCCATCAGCGTTATAGATGTACTTTGTGTTGACATAATAAGTATTCAACCAATCATGTGATACATACTCTTTGGAAAATTTGACATAGTTAGGTAGATTGAGGTAATTGTAGTCAATCTGTAATATGCCTTTATCCCAATGGCTTGTCATATTTCCGTTACTGTCGTATGTAAAAGGAGTTCCCAAAGTGCCAGGATAACCTGCATAATTTCCGGAAGCATCACTTACAGTGGTAAGCCTGTTGCCGGAATAAACATAGCTAAGGTCATCCATCTGTTGTGCTCCAACTCCTTCTAATTGTCTGTTTCTCTTCAGCGTCTGGATATTTCCGTTTACATCATAAGCAAGTGCTTCATTATAATAATTGTTCTGTGGAACGGTGGCATTGGGTTCAGAATAAATTCCGTTTTTCAACCTGTCTAATCCATCGTACTGGTAATTATACCTTCTGAATGTACCATTATCAGCACTTGACCAATCTATCTCTGCAATATTGCCATTATATTTCCCTGTAGAAACGGTGGAATATACGGGATTATGGTATTTAATCTCATAGGCAAAAAGTTTCCCGTTTAAATTCGCAGGATCATTCACTTTGGTAAGCCAACCACGGATATTGTAGGTCTGGTCTATAGATTGTAACGGTGTACCCGTGGTATTGCCTGTCTTTTTATTAACAAGCTGCCCCAGATCATTGTAGGTATTTTCTGCCAGTAGTTCTTCTGTCTGGCTGTTCACCCTATGATAGTGTTTCAGCAATCTTTTCTGGTCATCATACACAAACCTTTCTTTGATCACCACTTCTGCATCTGCACTTCCTTTTTTATGATAGGTATAGCTTTCATCTACAGTACCTGTGAAATCAAGCTTAAATTCCTTTTTGGTATATCCGCCCAGGTGGTTCCAGCTTTTTTCGCTTACTTTTTCCCCTTTGGTATTGTAATAGAAATAGGTTTTCGTCCAGTTATCGTCCTCAATATTTTTTACATAGGATGCTGTGGGCAGACCTTTTGTAGAAACGCCTCCGTTGAGTGTCTTATCTTCATTTACAACATACTGTTCAAGGATTTTTGCAGGGGGAAACTCTTTGGTATCTCTTGGGTAAGAGTCGTAGTAATTAACTGTAAGCACCGTAGTAAAAGCTGACAGGAAATTGTTGGTATAATATACCATAATACCATTTTTACTGAATCCTGTATCAGAAGGTGTTTCACTTACCACCTGTGTGGCAAGCTGGGATTGCATTGAGGCTCTGTCCCCACCCGAAACAAGTCCCGTATAAGCAATACGGCCTAAAGCATCATATTTGGTCAGCAGCCACTGTCCTTTATTTTTCAGGTTCACATCCTGGGTAAGCACAGGGCGGTCGGCAGCATCATACACTACCGATTCCCAATCGTCCCTTCCCGGCAGTCTTTTTTCCACCTGCCTGTCTAAACCATCGTAACGGTACTGGTAACAAAGGCTATTGACAATATCCGT
>NZ_QGTV01000038.1:0-17497 GCF_003182335.1 Chryseobacterium sp. AG844
TAATAAAAAGTTATTTCCGTAAAATTTTTTGAGCTATGAGGGCTCAAAATTTTCCAGAATAACTTTTTAACTTACACAGTTAGTGAGACACTACCCCTTTAAAACAACAAAAGCCACAAAAGAAACAGATCTTTCGTGGCTTTCACTTTCACACCTCACAAACTTTCCTGTTACAGTCCTTTTATAACAGGCTTCACTTCATTTCCAAACAATTCTATCGATTTCATCATCACATCATGAGTAGGATCTCCTACATCCATGTGGCCGATAAATCTTGTAATTCCGAAAATTTCTTTCATATAAGCAATCTTGTCTGCTACTTCCGCCGGACTTCCGATAAATAATGCACCATCTTTACTTCTTCCACCTTCATATTGTGCTTTTGTATAAGGAGCCCAACCTCTTGAAACTCCAATTCTGTCCATCTGTGATTTATAATTATGGAAATATCCATCCACTACTTTCTGATCATCACTCACAAAAGTATGGGAGTGAATTGCGATCTGCATTTTTGAAACATCATGTCCCGCTTTTTGGTATTCCTGCTTATAAAACTCGATCAGATTTCTGAATTGAACAGGCATTCCTCCAATAATAGCTACCACTAAAGGCATTCCAAGCTGCGCTGCACTCAAAACAGACTGCGGCGTTCCCCCAACGGCTCTCCAGATGGAAAGTTTTCCGTCATTTTTTGCTCTTGGGTATACCGTCTGATTCTGCATCGGTGCACGAAGTTTTCCTGACCAGCTTACATTTTCTTCAGAATTGATCTTCAGTAATAATTCCAGTTTTTCATCAAATAGCTGTTCATAATCATTCAGTGAATAGCCATACAACGGAAATGATTCGATGAAACTTCCACGTCCGACAAAGATCTCTGCTCTTCCGTCTGAAATAAGATCCAGTGTTGAAAAATCTTCATATACTTTTACTGGTTCTGAAGAACTTAAAACAGTCACTCCACTGGCCAGTTTTATATTTTTTGTAATGCTTGCTGCTGCTGCCAAAACAATCTCCGGAGAGGAAACAGCATAATCCGGACGGTGATGTTCTCCCATAGCAAAAACATCAATTCCTACCTCATCCATCAATTTTACCTGATCCAGTATTTCACGGATCTTAATTCCTGCATCTCTATATTTTCCGGTTGACTGGTCTAAAGCCAGATCTCCGAACATTCCTATTCCTAATTCCATATTGTTGATTTTAGTGATACAAAGTTACCACTATGGAAAACCAAAAACATTGATGTTTGTTAAGATCGAAAAGTTACTTTTTTAAAACACAAATAACACTAATGTATCACTAATAACACGAGAGTGTCATTGCGAACAAAGCAAATTGTGCTTTTGTTGGAAAACGCAAAGGCGCAAAAAGATCTTTATCTTTCTGTTTAAGGCGCAAGAAAATCGAAGATTTTCAACAAAGATTAGTTCTTATAGTATTAGGGATTATAAAATTTTATCGCAGATAAAATCTTTGTGCCTTACGACATAATCCATTAATAATCTTGTGCCTTTGCGTTTTCCAAAAGATTAGCAAAAACAAAAAATCCAGCCGTTCCGGCTGGATTCTATTATTATTTCTTCAGATATAAATCAAAATAATCTGTAATCTTCTGCATCAGGTGAACTCTGTCTTTTCCGATTACATTATGCGGATGTCCCGGATAAGTAAAGTAATCCAGCTGAACTCCGTTATCAACAGCAGATTTGATGAATTTAATAGAATGCTGCCATACGACTACGTCATCCTGAGCGCCGTGGATCATCAGTAATTTTCCTTTCAGGTTCTGAACTTTATCCAATAGATTTGCAGCCGCGTAACCTTGTGGATTTTCCTGCGGAGTATCCATATATCTTTCTCCGTACATGATCTCGTACATACTCCAGTCGATTACAGGTCCTCCTGCTACTCCTACTTTGAATACATCCGGCTTACGAAGCATGAAACTTGTTGTCATAAATCCTCCGAAACTCCATCCGTGAATTCCCATTTTATCCCCGTCTACATAAGGAAGAGATTTTAAGTAGTCTACTCCTTTCATCTGGTCGTTCATTTCTGTCGTTCCCAGATTTCTGAATACAGCCTGCTCAAACTTCATTCCACGGTTAGAAGAACCTCTTCCATCCATTGTGAAGATGATGTATCCGTTCTGAGCCATATATTCATACCAAAGGTTTCCTGAAGCCGGAAAGCTATTCGTGATCAGCTGTAAGTGGGGTCCGTTGTACAGATAAACAATAGTCGGATATTTTTTGTTCGGATCAAAATTGGTTGGAAGGATAATCTTTCCGTACAAAGGAGTTCCGTCATCAGCCTTTAACACTACGTTTTTAATTTCCGGTCTCTGATAATTTTTTAATGGATTTTCAGAAGTAAGGATATTCGTAGCTTTTAAATTCGCTGTATTGATAATGTTGGCAACTCTCGGTGAATTCGCATTGCTGTAAGCATCATACAGATAATTCCCATCGCCGCTCAAAGTTCCGATGTGCATTCCTTCTGCATTATCAAGCTTTTGCATTTTGAAGTTGGTCCAGTTGATTCTGTATAAATGTCTTTCCAAAGGAGTCTCTTTTGTTGAGGTGAAGTAGATCTCCTTTTTCTTTTCATTGAATCCTAAAATATCAGTTACCAGCCAATCTCCTTTTGTAATCTGAGCTACAAGTCCTTTTTCAAGACTATAATGGAACAAATGATTATATCCTGTTCTCTGGCTCTGCCAGATAAAGTCCGTATTAGAATTCGGGAAGAAAGTAAGTGGGTGTTGCGGCTCTACATATTTGCTGTCTGTTTCTTCAAATAATGTTTTTACCAATTCTCCTGTTACAGCATCATACTGATTCATTTTCATATGATTCTGGCCTCTGTTCAAAACCCCTACAAAGATGTACTTTGAATCCGGACTCCAGGTAACAGCCGTCAGATATTGATCTTTTTCGCCTTCCACTTTTAAGAACGTAGTAGATTGGGTTTTGATATTGAAAACGCCTAATGTCACCTGATGAGAAGTCTGACCAGCCATCGGGTATTTGATATTGTGGTTTACAGCAGGTGTTACAGACCAATCGATGATCGGGTAATCTGCTACCATGCTCTGATCCATTTTATAGAAAGCTACACTCTCAGAATTTGGGGCAGGAAAAATTCCGGTATCAATTCCGAATTCATTTCTATGAACTGCCTGACCACTGATTATATTTTCGTTGGCTTCGTTAGTTACAGCAATCGTTTTTCCGCTCTTGTTTACAAACAAATTATTCTTTACTGTGAAGGCAAAAGTATGGCCATCACCAAACATCTTAACATTGGCAGCATCCTGATCAATCGCAGCTGTGCTTTTTATTTTCCAATCGTTTCCGGATTTTTCAATCCATGACATTTTACCACCGGTAGTAAAATAGGCATTAGAATTCCCTGTGAATCTAATAGCAGGAACGGCTTTCAGTTTATCATTTGTAAACTGTTTATTCAATTGGGTAAGAGATACCAGAGTATCCTGTTTGTTGGTTTTCAAATCTGTAATCAGATAACCGCCTTTTACTGCCTGAATGTATGATTTCCCGTCTGCAGACCATGAAAACTGGGAAATATTTTTCACAGCAAGGTTGGTCCTCATCCCATTTACAGCCTCCGCCATGGTAAACTTCTGGGTCTGGGCAAATGCTGAACTGCCTAAAACCAGCATCAATAAAGAAAATTTATGTAAGTTCATTGTATAAAATTGAATCCTTCAAAAATAAGAAATAAAAATCATTCGTTAAGAAATGTTAAATTAAAACATTCATAAAATGGAATTCATGTATTCAAAGGAATTATTCCTTAACTTAATAGTAGAATTTTTAACGGGATTAGGATAGGTGAATTGTGAATAGTCAATCCGCTACGCTGTCAATTTGATATTGAAATAAATTCACCATTCACTTGCGAAGCGAAATTCACCATTTATTATTAAATGAGTCAATCATGAACTGTCAATCCGCTGCGCTTGTCAATTGGATGTTGGAATAAATTCACCATTCCTTGCGAAGCAAAATTGACGATTGACAAAAAAACTCATTTCTTATCCTATATCAATGACTTGTATAGGTACGCTGTCCTAAATTTGCATTATTAATAACAAACAAAAAATACGAAATACAATGGCAACAAAATGGATTTTAGACCCTACGCATAGTGAAATTACTTTCAAAGTAAAACACATGATGATCTCTAACGTAAAAGGAAGCTTCAGAACTTTCACTGCTGAAATTGACTCTGAAGATGAGTTTTTTGCAAATGCTAAAACTACTGCTACTATCCAGACGGATTCTGTATTCACCAACAATACAGACAGAGACAATCACTTAAAGTCGGCGGAGTTCTTCAATGCTGAAGTTCACCCTACGATCACATTTGAATCTCAGGCATTAAACAATACTGTTGTAGGTAATCTTACCATCAATGGAATTACAAAACCTATAACACTTGATGTAGATTTCGGAGGAATTAATGTAGACCCATGGGGAAATACAAAAGCAGGTTTCTCTTTTGAAGGAAAAATCAGCAGAAAAGATTTCGGACTAAACTGGAATGCAGCTCTTGAAGCAGGAGGTGTAATGGTAAGTGATGATGTGAAAGTAGCTGGTGAATTACAGTTTGTAAAACAAGCATAGTAAATAACATATATTACAAAAGGTTCAGGGATTTTCTAAAAGCCTTGAACCTTTTATTTTTTTATAATCTTCAATATTTATGAACCTCAACGATCTTCAAAACATAAGCGACGGTTTTAAAAGCACACAGAGAATGCCTGTTTTATTTCTTGGACATGGTTCACCAATGAATGCCATTGAAGAGAATCAATTTGTACAGGGTTTCCGGAAAGCAGCCTCAGAAATTCCAAAGCCCAATGCAATTCTTTGTATTTCTGCCCACTGGTATACGGACGGAACTTTTGTAACGGCTATGGATATGCCGAAAACCATTCATGATTTTTACGGTTTTCCCCAAGCCCTTTTTGATGTGCAGTACCCTGCTCCGGGAAATCCCGAACTGGCAAGAGAAACTGCAGAGTTACTTCTTCCTGTAGATGTGGAAGAAGATCATAGCTGGGGACTTGATCATGGGGCTTGGTCTGTGATCAAACATATGTATCCTGATGCAGATATTCCTGTTATCCAGCTGAGTATTGATTATACCAAACCTCCTCAATATCATTATGATCTGGCAAAAAGACTGAACAAACTTCGTGAAAAGGGTATCCTGATTATCGGAAGCGGAAATATTGTTCATAACCTTCGTCTTATCGACTGGAAAAACATCAATACAGTAGGAGCCGGCTGGGACTGGGCAGTGGAAGCCCGTGAAAAAACCAACAACTGGCTTCTGGATGGCAATTTTCAGAATATCATCGATTATCAGAAACAGGGAACTTTCTTACAATATGCTGTTCCAACTCCCGATCATTATCTTCCTTTATTGTATACTTTAGGATTAAAAGATCAGTCTGAACAGCTTAATTTATTCAATGATGAGCTTATCGGCGGATCATTGAGCATGACAAGTGTAAGGATCGGATAAACCTTCTATATAAAAACAAAAAGGAAATACCTCAGCTGAGATATTTCCTTTTTTTATAGGGTTATTATTTTATTGTACAGCTTTTAAAACATTGATATTTCCATAGCCATAGCTTGAATTAACATTTGGATAGTAGGTTGCAGACTGTCTCATTTTAGTAAGAACCTGATCTCTCGTCCATGATGGATTTTTAGCCCAAACCAACGCTGCAATTCCCGCTGTAGCTGCTGTAGCCACTGAAGAACCACCCACATAATCTGCCTGACCATTGTAATAGCTCAATACAGGAACGGTATTTCCTGAAGATCTCTCCATCTGGAAGGTAAAGTCGATCTGGCTTCCGGAGTGGCATACATCACACTTCTGATTGGAAGTATTTTCTTTTACTCCTGTTATAGCCTGAGTTTCCGGCATGGATGCAGGGAAAATTACTCCGACAAAACTAGTGAAACTGGTAGAAGTACCTCCGGCGCAGAAAATAAGTTTTCCTTTAGAATAAGCATATTTCACTCCGTCTTCAATTTTTCCAACGGAAAAGATGTGTCCCATCGACATAGAAATGATTTTTACATTGGTATTGTTACCCAATTCTGTGAAAGCCGTTTTTACAGCAGTTTGCTCGCTGGAAGTTTCCAAAACAACATTTTCTGCAGCTCTGTAAGCGATCAGATTGGCATTATAAGCTACTCCTACAGGTAATCCTGCATTATTTCTCGGAGCTGCCATTACGGAAGCCATTTTTGTTCCATGCCCGCACTGATCTCCTGATCCATCTGAATTATACACTCCGTATTTGCTGATTGTTCTTCCTGAAGAAGCTCCATTATTAAAACTTCCTCCCAATAAAGTCTGTTCAGGAGAAACACCTGTATCAATAAGCCCGATGGTTACGCCTGCTCCGGTACTATAACCCCAAGCTTCAGGAATGCTGTGTTTAGTAAAAGCCCACGGTATTTTTGCACCTGGCGTTGTTGAGGTATAGTCTGCAGTACTTAATGCAGATGATGAAAATCCACACCCTGACGAACCGCTTCCTGAAGATTTTGCAGCTGCATTATATTGAGCTTCAAATTCAAAATAATGATAATCTGCAGGTTCTACATATCGGATGTTTTTCATGTGTCGAAGAACGGTAATGGTTTCCTCATTTTCAATGACAACATCCATCTGATTAAGATACTGATCTGAAAGAAGAAGGAAATTTCTTTCGTCTTTCCCTTCATATTTTTTGATCACAGAAAGGATTTCCTTTTCCATGTCGTTGCTGTTTGGAGATTTACTTCTGTCGAAATCGTCCTTAGAAGCTCCGAAACCGATCGAAACCATTTTATTTCCACGGAAGACAGCACTCCATACAAAATGATCGGATTCATTCTTCCAATTGAAAGTACCGTCCGTTTTTATAGCCTGATTGATCCTTTCGTTGATCTGTTTTGCAGTGAGGGGATCTTTCTGAGCCATTTCAGTTTTTACATTTTCGTTCTGCAGTTCTTCTCTGGAACACGAGTTTAGGGCAAAGAATATTGCCAGTAGGAATACAGTTTTTTTCATATGTTATAATTTTGGTTGGAGCCACAATATAACACTTTAACGGAAATTAAAAACTTTAAAAAAGTAAATTTACCATTACAGGAATATTAAATTATAGTGCTTTTTCATAACACACACTCTGCTTAACTCCAATGTATTGCCCATAATTAGGTATTCTGTTAAACCCGCTTTTTTCGTATACTGAAATTGCATTTTTGAGATCCCGGGAGGTTTCCAGGACTGCTTTTTTAAAATTTAGTTCTGCAGCCCAGTTTTCAAGTTCTTTTACAATGGCAGAGCCTAATCCTTTTTTTCTGAATTCCGGATGGGTAAACATTCTTTTTATTTCTACGGTATCTTCTGAAAATGGTTTGAATGCTCCGCAAGCGGCAGGAATATCATCTATATAGACTACGATACAGTTTTTGATAGTATCTATTGTATTGAACTGAGCAAAGAAGTCATCATTTTCTCCATTATGTTCAGCTAAAGTAGTATCAAGGGATTTTACCAGATTTTGAAAATCTGTATTGGCAGAATCTGTTCTGAGTATATTCATCTAGTTGATTTAACGATTTAAAAATTGAAGGATTTAAAGATTTGTGAAAACAAAAAGCTCCCTTCCGGAAGCTTTCAAGTATTTTGTATTAGTTGACAACAAATTTTCGTTCGTTAATCAATTCTGCAATGGCCAGCATATCTTTACCGATCAGTCTGTCATCTTCAAGCTTGGCAACTTTAGAACGAAGAATCGCAAAGTTTTCTTCAATTATTTTAGAGCATTTCGCAGGTCTCCTGAATTCAAGTCCCTGAGCGGCAAACATCAGCTCAACAGACAGAATATTCACAAGATTTCCCAGAACCTGATTGAATTTTCTTCCTGAAATACTTCCCATAGAAACATGGTCTTCCTGTCCTAAACTTGTTGGAATAGAATCTGCCGACGCCGGGAAGCATAATGTTTTATTTTCTGTAACCAAGGCTGCTGAAGTGTACTGAGGGATCATAAATCCGGAATTCAATCCTGAGCTTTCCGTTAATAATCTTGGAAGTCCATATTTTCCTTCTAATAATAAGTAGCTTCTTCTGTCTGAAATATTCCCTAGCTCTGCAGCTGCTAATGTAGCATAATCTAAAGGTAATGCCATTAGCTGTCCGTGGAAGTTTCCACCTGAAATAGATTCTTCAGCACTTAATACGATCGGGTTATCGGTAACAGAGTTCAATTCTGTTTCCGCCATTCCTCTAAGGTGTTCAAAAGCATTTCTGCTGGCTCCGTGAACCTGTGGTACACATCTCATGGAATAAGGATCCTGCACTCTTTCACAGTCTTCGTGAGCTTTCAAGTTTTCTGATCCCTTTAAGAACTTAAGCATTCTTGCCGCTACTTTTTTACTGCCTTCAAACGGTCTGATATCGTGAAGTTCTTTTTTGAAAGGGCTTGCAGAACCTCTGTACGCTTCAATACTCATGGCTGCCGTCATATCCGCCAGGTCCAGTAAGTATTCAAATTTTTCAAGTCCTTTAATGGCATGGGCAAGGATAAACTGTGTTCCGTTGATCAGCCCTAATCCTTCTTTCGGACCTAAAGCCAGCGGTTCAAGGTCATGCTTTTTCAACACTTCCATGGTATCGGAAACCTGATCTCCTTCCCAAACCTGTCCTAAGCCAAGTAAAGGCAATACGAGATGCGCTAATGGAGCAAGGTCTCCGGAAGCTCCTACAGATCCCTGTTCAGGAACCACAGGAATGATATCTTTCTCAAGCATGAGAATCATTCTTTCAATAACCTCCAGGGAAACTCCCGAAAATCCTTTAGAAAGAGCATGTACTTTAGCAATCATCATGATCTTGGAAAGTTCTTTATCAATCGGTTTTCCTACACCTACCGCATGAGAAATGATCAGGTTATATTGTAACTGAGCGGTTTCATCCGCTGAAATTTTAGTATCACACAATGGTCCGAATCCTGTATTGATTCCATATACGCATCTGTCTGACTCTACAATTTTCTGTACGTTTTTCTGAGATTTTAAAATTTGTTCTTTTGCAGCTTTGTTCAGCTTCGCTTTATTTGGCTTTTTACAGATTTCCAGAACATCATGGAAAGTAAAAACATCTACCCCGTATATCATTTCTAAAAAATTTCCTTAAAATTACGCATTTAACAATAATTGGAAAAGCTAAATTTCAATCTTCTATATTTTTACAAAACAAGCGAATTAATTTACTACTTTTAGCCCCGAAAATTAAAAACAATAACACATGAGACTGAAAACTCTACTCCTTGCTTTATGTGTAGCAAGCACAGCTGCTTTCGCCCAGAAAGTAAAATATTCAAAAGAAGAAAGAAAAGAAATGAACCGCTATCTGTTTAACGAAGGTTTCAATACTGCAACAGATAAAAAAGTTTCCACCATTATTTTAAAAGATAATACAGAACATCAGGGTTACAGTAAATCCTGGGAAAAACAGAGGGGACAGATTCTTTCCATCACCATTGAGGATGTTGATACCAGAAAGCCAATAAAATTTGAGGCAGCCGATATTGCTGAAATGTATTTATATGCGACAGAGACTGAAAAGTCGATGAAAGCGGCAAAGTTTATTTCAAACATGAGAAATTACAGTACAAAAAAATATGGCAAATCTGTTACCGACGATGCCATTCCTTACGAAAACCAGATTGTTTCTTTAAAAAACAAGAAAGAGCCCAGAGCTTTTTTAATGCAGGTGATCAATCCTGAATTTAATGAGCTTATTACGGTTTATCATGATCCGTTTGCTTCAGAAACAGTGAGTACCGGGTTTGCCGGTGCCCCTGCATTTGGCGGAGGTGTTATTAAATCCTATTATGTAAAGAAAGGCAATAAAGTAATGTGGCTTCATAAAGATGATTTTGAAGATAACTATGACTTTTTATTTGGTGACAATCCTGAATTCATGAAAAAATATCCAAAAAATTCTGTAGAGTGGAATTATTTAAGCTTTCTCATCTATCAGTATACCGAAATGAACCACGGATAGGATACACTATCAAAATACCGGAACCTGCAGAATTATCTGCAGGTTTTTTCTTTTTTTAAATAGGGAAAGTTTCCTTAATTTTGTTATATGAATCCTTCTTTAGAATTACAGCTCAAAACCTTACCATCCGAACCCGGCGTTTATCGTTATTATGATAAAAACGAACAGCTTTTGTATGTGGGAAAAGCTAAAAATCTGAAAAAGAGGGTACTCTCCTATTTCAATAAAAACCTTTCAGGATACAGGATCAAAATAATGGTCAGCAAAATCCAGCGATTGGAAACGACGATTGTAAACAGCGAGTATGATGCACTTTTATTGGAAAATAATCTGATTAAAGAGTACCAGCCGTTTTATAATGTTATGTTGAAGGATGACAAGACCTATCCATGGATCTGCATCAAAAATGAAGATTTTCCAAGAATTTTTCTGACCAGAAATATGATTAAAGACGGATCCGAATATTATGGTCCGTATGCCAAAGTGCGCCCTGCAAAGATATTGCTGGATACTATCAAACACATCTATAAACTTAGAACCTGTAATCTGAATCTTTCCCCATCCAAAATTGCGGAAGGCAAATATAAAGTCTGCCTGGAATACCATATCAAAAACTGTGAAGGGCCCTGTGAAGATCTTGAAAGCAAAGAAGATTATGATGAAAAAATAGATGCCATCCGCGGAATTATTAAAGGGGATTTCCGTAAGGCAAAGGATTATTTGGTGAATCAGATGATGAAGCTGGCGTCCAATCTTAAATTTGAAGAAGCTCAGATCATTAAGGAAAGACTGGATATTCTTGAGGATTATCAGGCTAAAAACACCGTTGTAAATCCGAATATTGATGATGTAGATGTTTTCGGAATGACCAGTGATGAGACCGCTGCTTATGTCAATTTCTTTAAAATCAGAAACGGAAATATCATCCAGAGTTTTACCACCGAGATTAAAAAGATTCTTGAGGAAACGGATGAAGATATTATGGAAGAAGCTTTGATTGAGATCCGTCAAAAGTTTTCTTCCGATTCTAAAGAAGTTCTTCTACCGTTTCATCTTTCTGTAGAAATCCCAAATGTAAAGCTGATTGTTCCTAAAGTAGGAGACAAAAAAAGAATTGTAGAGCTTTCTGAAAAGAATGCTAAAGAATACCGTCTGGAAAAGCTGAAACAGGTTCAGATTGTAGATCCTGAAAGACATACCAACAGAATCATGGCAGAAATGCAGAAATTGTTGAGAATGCCTGTTGAACCAAGACATATTGAAGGTTTTGATAACTCAAATATTCAGGGAACCAATCCTGTGTCTGCATGTGTTGTTTTTAAAGATGGAAAACCGAGCAAAGCAGATTACAGAATTTTTCATCCTAAAACGGTAGAAGGACCTAACGATTTTGCCACGATGGAAGAAGTAATCTACCGCCGCTATAAAAGAATGCTTGATGAGGGAGAAAGTCTTCCCCAGCTGATTCTGATAGATGGAGGAAAAGGACAGCTTTCTTCTGCTGTAAAAAGTCTCAGGTTATTAGGACTTTATGGAAAAATTACCATTGTAGGAATCGCCAAGAGGCTGGAAGAAATATTCTTTCCGGAAGATCCTATTCCTTTATATCTGGACAAAAAATCTGAAACGTTGAAAATTCTTCAGCGTGTTCGTGATGAAGCTCACCGGTTTGGGGTAAAACATCACAGAACGAGAAGAAAAAACTCTACGATAAAATCTGAGCTTGAAGAAATTCCTGGAGTTGGAGAAAAAACAATCGAATTGCTTTTGTCTAAACTGAAGTCTGTAAAACGAATCAAAGAAGCCAATTTTGAAACTCTTGAAGAAATTCTGGGGAAAAGTAAAGCTAAAGTGATTTGGGAATTTTTTAATGCTAACTGATAAATTGATGCACTACGGCAGCTAATTTGTCACAAACAAAATGAAGTTTTAATGCAAAAACTCATATACTTTTTTCATTTACTCAATAAGAGACAAAAACTAACAATCCCCAGTACAAAAAGGAAATTTATCAATAAAAAACACAAACAAATAAATATTTTATTAAATATTAGTATTATTTATATTTTTTCCATAAATTAGTAATATCAACTAATGACAATAATGCTATGAAAATTCTTCTCTTTTTATAAATCTATTCACATTTCATTTGCTATTTGATTTGACACTCCAATTGCTTTCATATCTATAGGACTCTGTCTAAAATGCTAAAAGAATGAAAAACACATCAACATATATATTATAAAAGGCTCTTTTTAAGAGCCTTTTATGTATTTTGTTATGTATAATTTATTTTGCCACAAAAACTTCTTTGGAAAATTTGCCATCGGCCTGTGGAATATCGATCACAATATTTCCATTTTCAAAATATCCTATCGTAGTATTTCCATCAGCCATTTTTACAAGGAAAACAGCGCTCTTAGAAGTCGTTTTGAAAACAGCAAATGGTACGGAACTTCCGGATTTTGCCAAAATAAACTGATTAGAATCAATCTGTATTTTCTGAAGATTAAGTTTCCCGTTTGAATAATTATTTGCTTCCGGAGTTCCTGCAGATACAACGGTTTCAGAAACTGTATTCTGTACATTTTCAGCAGCATCTGATATTTTAGCAGGCTTCATTTCTACCGGGCTGGAAAGTGGAACATGTGTCAGAGCCTGCTTTAAAGCATCAGGAAACCCTTCTTCAAATTCCTTTATATCTGAGCGCCCTTTGGATTCTAAAATGACCTTTTTATTGCAGTCTTTGAACTGCAAAATCACTTTATTTGTAAATAAGCTCTTATCATTCAGCACTTCAGCATTAATTACATTACAGGAATTATTTCTAGCCTCAGATGGCCATTTGTCCATTGCCTCAGTTAAAATTTCATACTTCTTTCCCTGCAGCCCTTTAGCCAGATAAGCTTCCAATCCAAAACTGCTGTTTTTAAAGGTTTTAAATTTTTCAGGAATCACTACATATTTATAATCTGAAACTTTCTGCGTAAAAGCCATTGTTGAGCTTATTACCAACATCAGCATTAATAACTTTTTCATTTTTATAATTTTAATCGTTTCTAAATGCTCCCATATCCAGTTTTAAGGAGAAGAAATTGGAATAAAAATTAGATCCGCCAATCCCTGAATTTGTAATGGCATAATCCAGTGTAAGCCCTCTGTATCTTATTCCAAGACCTGCACTTGGCTGGAAAGAAACTTTTCTTTTAAGATCTTCTATATCTGTAATAGACTGGAATCTGTTGATCCCCAATCTCACAAAAATCATTTTCTGGTATCCCAGCTCAGCTCCTGCGTAAGGACTGATACTGGCAAAGTCTGTAGAAATTAAGGATGCTGTCTTCGCAAAATCCACATTTATACCTGCTTCCGGCAATACATATACGCTGCTATTGATTTCGAATAATTTGCTGGCCCCTACATTCAGTTTAGGCATTGTAAGTTCCAGTTTATCTTTGGGAGCAGGGTTAAATTCTTCCCCATTTACAACAGTAGAAAGTTCTTTCTGATTAACCGTCCAGAAGTTGACAGTAGTTGTAATATCTCTTACCATCCCCCCGAACTTCCATCCGTTATCTGCTTTATAAATCGCTCCAACATCGAATCCAAAACCATAACCATTAGCAAATTTACCCACATTTCTATATACAATCTTAGCATTGATCCCAACGTCTAATTTCGGATTTCCTCCTGGTCTGAATGCATAAGAAAGAATAGCAGCATAATCGGATTGAGAGAACTTTGTGATTTTATCATAATCAATATTCCCTTCAGAATCGATCATCTGGGTTGTATTTAAAATATTATCTACTCCCAGCCTTACTACGGAAACCCCAAAAACACCTTCCTCGAGTACTTTTGCATAAGCCAGATAGTCATATTTCGCAATAGATTCAAAGTATTCTGCGTGCATTGCTGCTCCCTGCCAGTCTCTTTCGATAGACATTAAACCTGCGGGATTCCACATAGGAGAATATACATCATCCTGGTTGGTAATTACCGCTCCTCCCATTGCAAGTCCTCTTGCTCCGGCTCCGATATTTAAAAATTCATTGGAATATTTTCTGATAATCTGAGATTGAGAAAGCCCAAACAACAGTGAAAATGCAAGTAAAAAATATTTTTTCATCATATAAATTTGATGCTTAGTTTAAGTTTTTAGTTTTTCTGGCTTTTATTAATCCGTTTGCAATGATTGCCAGTATCATAACACCTGAAGCGACATAAAATATAGGGCTCATATGTTCTGATTCTCCAAAGATAAAAAAAGCTAGTATAATTCCGTAGACAGGTTCTAAATTAACTGTTAAAATTAAAGTAAAAGGTGATATATATTTCATTAAATTCACAGATTCCAGCATGGGAAAAGCAGTAAAAACACTGGCTAACAAGCATATTAACGCCAGATCCCTGTAGTTTATTTCATTCATCTGAAAAATTTGCCCCGAAAGCAGATAAAATATCATTAAAATGAACCAACCACAGAAGATTTCATAAAAAATAATGTTTCCCGAACTTGTTTTCCCAAACATTTTACCATTAAAAACTGAAAAAACAGTCCCGAATATAGCACACAAAATTCCATAAATAATACCTTCTTTAAAATGAAATTCTGTTTTAAAAATCAATAATATACAGGCCACAATAACAGTTCCCATTACTACTTCAGATATATCAATTTTCCTTTTGAAAATAATAGGTTCCAGAATCGAAGCAAAAAGTGTCGATAAGGAAAGGCAGCTTAAGGCAATTGAAACATTGGAAACTTTAATAGAATAAAAGAAACAATACCAGTGAAGTGCCATTGCAAAGCCTATAGCGGCCAGCTGAAAGAATATTTTCCTGGACACCTTAATGCTTTCCTTTTTAAAGAATCTGATAAATACATACAAAAAGATTGAGGCAAACAACATTCTGTAAAACACAAGAATCTGAGCATTGGCCTGAATCAGTTTTCCTAAAATTGCGGTGAATCCCCATAAAAAAACTATTAAATGTAACCTGAAAAGCGCCAATTTATGCATAACCTATCCCCTTTTGATTTTAACGTGCAAATTTACAAATACGCTTTTATAAATCTTACAAAAAAACATAAATTTATATTAATAAAAAGATGATAAATAAAGTTTTTAATAGTTTTTACTCTTAATTCAGGACGTTTTCTAATAATTTAGTAAAAATAAAAACCAATATGATATCAAGTCAGGATTGAAATCAAAACAACATCTGACGAAACGGTCTCTTAAATATCATATATAGTAGTATTACTGACAAACGTATATAGATAAAAAAAACCCTGAAAATTTGTTAAACTTTCAGGGCCTTCAAATAATAAACTATTAAAAAAATAAACTAGGAACTTAGAGTATTTTGCAGAGAATATCACCTCTGTTACTCTAGTGTAAAGTTAGAAAAAATATAAATTATTTAAAAATATTTTTTAGTTAAAAATTTCACAATTTACTAGAAACCAAATAATTAAACATCTGTTTTACTTCCAGTTTATATTCCTCATAAAAATAGTATCTTTAAGCGTAAAAAATTGAAAATTTTATGGACATCGAATTCAATAAACGAGAGGATCAGAACAGATTAAAATTATCTGAAATAAATCGCTTACTCACTGAGATTAAAAAAGGAGGTGGTGAGAAAAGGCTTCAAAAGCTTCGTGATGAAGGAAAAATGACAGCAAGAGAAAGAATAGATTATCTCCTCGATAAAGATTCAGATTCCATAGAAATTGGAGCATTTGCAGGATATGAAATGTATCAGGAGCATGGAGGATGCCCTAGCGGAGGTGTTGTAGTTGTTATTGGCTACGTTTCCGGAAGACAGTGTATCATTGTCGCTAATGATGCCTCTGTAAAAGCTGGTGCATGGTTTCCTATCACAGGAAAGAAAAATCTGAGAGCACAGGAAATTGCTATGGAAAACAAGCTTCCCATCATTTATTTAGTAGATTCTGCAGGTGTTTATCTTCCTATGCAGGATGAGATCTTCCCGGATAAGGAACATTTTGGACGAATTTTCAGAAATAATGCTAAAATGAGTTCTATGGGAATCATCCAGATCTCTGCCGTTATGGGAAGTTGTGTAGCTGGAGGAGCTTACTTACCCATCATGAGTGATGAAGCTATGATTGTGGATAAAACAGGCTCTATTTTCCTTGCAGGAAGTTATCTGGTAAAAGCAGCTATCGGAGAAAGTATTGATAATGAAACATTGGGTGGAGCAACCACTCACTGCTCTATTTCAGGAGTAACGGATTATAAAGCTAAAGATGATAAAGATGCTCTGAACAGAATCAAAAACATCATGAAATCTGTCGGAACTACTGAAAAAGCGGGCTTTGACAGAATAGAAAGTTTCCCACCAAAAGAAAATCCTGAGAATATTTTCGGAATTATGCCGGTCTCAAGAGCTGAGCAATACGATACCTACGAAATTATCAAATGTATTGTGGATAACTCAGAATACGAAGAATATAAACCAGACTATGGTAAAAGTATTATCTGTGCAACAGCAAGAGTTGACGGCTGGTCCGTAGGGATTGTAGCCAATCAGAGAAAGCTGGTTAAAAGCGGTAAAGGAGAAATGCAGTTCGGAGGAGTGATCTACTCTGATTCTGCAGATAAAGCAACCCGATTTATTGCCAATTGTAATCAGAGAAAAATACCATTAATTTTCTTACAGGATGTCACCGGATTCATGGTGGGTTCAAAATCAGAACATGGCGGTATTATTAAAGATGGTGCTAAAATGGTAAATGCGGTTTCTAATTCCGTAGTTCCTAAATTTACTATTATAACAGGAAATTCTTATGGAGCAGGAAATTATGCAATGTGTGGAAAAGCTTATGATCCCAGATTAATTGTTGCATGGCCTTGGGCAGATTTAGCGGTAATGGGTGGCGCACAGGCAGCAAAAGTACTGGCTCAGATTCAGGAATCTACTTTAAAGAAGCAAGGAAAAAATATCTCTGAAGAAGAGCATAACGAAATTCTGGATACCATCTCAAAGAAATATCAGAAACAAACTGAATCTACCTATGCAGCAGCAAGATTATGGACAGATGCCATCATCAATCCTGCCGATACCAGAAAATGGATTTCTATGGGGATTGAAGCTGCAAACCACTCTCCTATCACGGAGAAGTTCAATCTTGGAGTAATACAGGTCTGATATTATTGTTATACTTTTCAATAAATTAATCCCTTATCGCATTGATAAGGGATTTTTTATACCTGGATTAAAATAAAGCAGATTTCAGCCACTCAGACCTATTTATAATGATAAGCCCAGATTTTGTTTGCGATAAGCAATTTATGAGCTTAAAAAGAGGAGAATGATTTCTATTCTACAAATAGCAGACTAA
>NZ_QGTV01000039.1:0-16634 GCF_003182335.1 Chryseobacterium sp. AG844
TATTTTATTTAAAAATAAAACTTTTTACCAGATAGATTTTGAAGAAAGTAGGGTAAAAATCAAAGACGTTCACCCTACGCAAGCTAACTCAAGGTCGCTTTTATAAATATAAATGTATAAAAAATATTTGGAAGTTAACACAGAATCTAAAGCCGATATCATCATATCTAATAAAAATAAGCGGGCTAAAGCCCGCTCCTATTGAATTTTATTGTTCATGAGAAGAATTCTTATTAACAGCTTTAGACTTTAAACATTAAACTCTGAACTTTAAATTTTTAAATCTCTTAAGGATTCGTAGAGAAAATAGAACCGTTTGCAATCAGCGCTCTTCTGTTCATTTTCAGGATATCTCTTACCCATTCTGCAAAATCTTCAGGCTGTAATACTTTGTCAGGATTTCCGTCTGTAAGACCGCCCTGGATGCTCATATCAGAAGCAATAGTACTTGGAGTCAGCGTAATGACACGGATATTTTGTTTTCTCCATTCTGCCATCATGGATTGAGAAAGAGATACTACGGCTGCTTTTGAAGCGGCGTATGCAGACATATTCGGTCCCCCTTTCAGCCCTGCAGTAGAAGCTACGTTCACGATATCACCTTCTCCTTTAGCTTTCATAAATGGATAAGCTGCCTTAGCTGCATAATACACCCCGAAAAGATTGGTTTTTATAACCTGCTCCCATGTTTCGGATGGCATTTCTTCGATCGATCCAAAGTCTCCGATTCCCGCATTATTGATCAGAATATCAATTCCTCCCAACTGCTCTGCTAAAGATTCTATTCCAGCTTTTACCTGAATTTCATTGTCTACAGAAAATACGGCATATGCTGAATTTACTCCTGATTTTTTGATTTCTTCAACCGTCATTTTAAGGTTTTCCTCGTTTCTTCCTGTAATGGCAACGTTTACTCCTTCATTAGCCAAAGCAAGTGCAACAGCTTTTCCTAATCCTCTTCCACCACCTGTTATGATGGCATTTTTTCCGTTTATATTCATAGTAATGATACTTTTCTTGATACAAAGTTACGAAAGAACATTTTTACGAAACAGCGAAAACATGGATTTAATAGTTTTTTAATTGTTTATCGTAAAACTCGATAAAAATTAAAACCGGCTCATAAGAACCGGTTTCAAATCTAAAAAAAGGTATAGTAAAAAAAATAAAAAGCTTAAGGAATCTGGATGGCGTTCTGAACTTCAAATTCTTCTGAAGCGGAGAATTCATTTCCATACATGTCTACAGCTTTCACCTCAACTTTGTGTTTTCCTAATGCTAATTTCTTAGGAAAATCTGCTTCCCAGATATGTTTTGACATTTCAGGATTGGAAGGTCTTCTGCCCGGAAGAATTTTCTCTGTAGAATCCCATTTGAAAACAGAAAGAGCAAAATTCGGGTCGATGGTTTCATCGTACTTCATTTCTTCCCATTTTCCACCGTCTATTCTGTATTCTACTTTGTCTTTTTTGCTTCCCATGAAGAAATTGGCCAGCACTTTGGCTGAAGTTCTTGACGAAGAAATCACTTTCGGAACATATAATTTGATCTGATAGTCTTCCGGTTTTCCGGCAGTTCTGTATTTCACTTTATACTGATTGTCTGCAAAGCTGATAAAAGAATATCCTTTTGCCGTTCCGTCTCTCATGGTTGAGGTAGGAAGTCCGGCATCATCCGGTGTTCCTGAATACCAGTCGCCGCAGGTAGTTCCAACATTATATTCGTGTAATTCTTTGATTCCGTTCCAGCCTGCTTTTTTGCCGTAGAAAATCTGCTGCTGGATATGGGTATGTGCTGATAAAAGCAATACATTCCGGAAAGGATTTAAGAAATCAAATAACTTCTGACGGTCGGCATTTCTAAAATTGTCTTCGTTGTTATGTTCCAACGGAATATGAAAAGAAATGACAATCAGCTTATTCTTATCAACCAGTTTCAGATCGTTTTCGATGAACTGAAGCTGGTCTTCACGGAAACCACCCCAGTATCCTTTGCCATCCCTCGGATCCGGATAAAGAATATCATCCAGAATGATAAAGTGCACATTACCATAGTTGAAAGCGTAATTGGCCGGACCAAAGTTCGATTCAAATGTTTCATCGGAAAGCTTGTCTTCTTTTGCATCATAATTCATATCATGATTTCCCATCACATTATACCAAGGCAGTCCAACTTCTTTCATAACGTCTGCATAAGGTTTCTGCAGGCTTAGATTATCACCTACCAAATCTCCCAGACTGATTCCCAGTACTGCATTTTTCTTAGTATTTTTCACTTCGTTTACGATTCCTCTTTTGAAGTAGTCCAGTTCTTTTTCTGTGTAAGGCTGCGGATCACCGAAAACAAGGATGTCAAAATTTTTGTTCTCGTTTTGCTTATAAAGCGGGAAGTTCAGTTCTTTGGGAAGGTCTCCTGTGGGCGCAACTCCTTTGTATTTAAAATCTGCAGGGGATCCATTGGGTTTATGATGATAATAAAACTGTGGAAGATTGTTTGTATTTAAAGCTGTCTGATACCCTGAAGGTTTGATGACAAAAATACTCTGATCTTCCTGAACCGGAAGACTGTATCTACCGTTTTTATCCGTAAGAACTACCTGAACCCCATTAGAAACGGCTATTCCTTCAATTCCTTTTTCGCGGTTTTCTTTCTTTTGATTTTTGTTACTGTCTTCGAATACATATCCGGCAACAGAAGCCTGCGAGAAAGCCATTGCTGAAACCAGCATACAAGGCATTATAAATTTTATATTGATACTCATAATTTTTTAAATCTTTAAATTATTTTAATCTTTAAATCACAATTATTTATTCCACCACATTTTCACATTGATATTGTCTCCACCCATGGATTGTACGGCTGCATTATAGTTATCCGCATTCATTACTTTTGTAGCGGTAGGATACATAAATCTCACAGGCATCTGTCCGCCGTTCTGAAGTCCGCCGTTATTTGGAAGTACCGGAAGTTTCGTACGTCTGTACTCATACCATTGCTGATGATCAACAAAAAACAGGGAAATGTATTTCTGAAGCATAATTTTTTCCAGAGAACCGTCATACGCC
Organism: Chryseobacterium sp. AG844; assembly: GCF_003182335.1. Taxonomy (NCBI): domain Bacteria; kingdom Pseudomonadati; phylum Bacteroidota; class Flavobacteriia; order Flavobacteriales; family Weeksellaceae; genus Chryseobacterium; species Chryseobacterium sp. AG844. Next base: position 3,066 of record NZ_QGTV01000039.1, read on the forward strand.
ACTTTAGGATTACTGAAGTAATTGGCAGGAACTGTTGCTCCCCACTGTTCTATTATAGATTTCACCCCGGTTTCGTAATAGGTCTGCTGATTTCCTGCGATGATCCCTTTATTGACTAATTCTGCCAGGATAAACTGTACTTCAGAATAGGTCATGATTAAAATCTTTAAAGGGGCTTTCGCCAGGTTCTGGTTCAGGTTGGAAGGCTGATAGTTGAAAGATGTTCCCAAAGCATATCCTGATGGAGCTCCTTTATAACCAAGATCTTCTCCTGATGTTGCTTTAGCTTTCGTAAAAAACATGCTCATCCTTGGATCATTGTTATCTTTCATGGCATTCACAAAGAATTCACCTGCTGCCCTGTACGCTGTAAAATCCTGTGGACGGGCGATCGGTGGTAAGTAAGGAGATATTCCGGAAAGTGGCAGCACTGCGCTGTCTGTATTGTTCTGGAAAATTGGGTATTGTGCCGGATTGTTGATAATTTCCTGAATTCTTTCATACACATTCACTTCTCCGTTCCGGCTTAGAATTCTGGTCAGTAATCTTAATGAAAGAGAGTTACAGAATTTTTTCCATCCTAAAATTCCGGTCTGACTATTTGTATTGGCGTTATAAAACAGATCTGTTTCCGTTAATGCCTGATTGGTATTGAATAACGTGTTGGCTGTTTTCAGGTCATTTAACAGCTGGATATAGACATCTTTCTGCTTATCATATTTTGGTTTTAAAATATTTTCTTCAACTCTTAATGCTTCAGATAAAGGGATATCCCCAAAAGCATCAGTAAGATTGGAAGCAATCCATGCGTTCAGGACCATTGAAATCGCCAGATAATTATTATTCTGTTCTTTTGTTGCATATTTTCTAAGATCGCTTACCTGCTTAAGCCATCTGTAAGAAGTATTCCAGTATCCGTTACCACTTTTTTCATCCATATAATATCTGCTGTAGGAATTTCCTTCATTGGGAAAATCTAAAGCGATCTGCATGATATCAAAGGTGAAATCATCTGCCCTGTTATAGCCATAACTACCCATTTCATACTGTATCGGAGCGAGAAGACTGCCAACTGAAGGGTCTTTAACTTTACTGGTATCTGTATTCATTTCATCAAAGGTTCTGTCACAGGATTGAAGCATGAAAACAGAAACTGCCAATGTCAGATGTATGATTATTTTTTTCATTTTTAAAATTTTAGAATTTAAGATTTAACTGAAAACCAACTGTTCTCGCTGTCGGAAGCTGTCCCATTTCCACTCCCGGAGTGATGGTTGCATTGTCCAGTGTAGCCACTTCAGGGTCAAACATCGGAAATTTGGTCCACATCCATAAGTTCTTTCCGAATATGGCAATCGTAAGATCATCCAGACCTATAGATTTTATGGTTTCTTTAGGGAAGGAATAAGCAATTCTTGCGTCTCTCAGCTTAATAAAGTCTGTACTGAAACTGTTGGTTTCCACATTGGCTCTTCTGTAGTAATCTCCGTAATAAGAAGATACCAGAACTCCTTTTGTGTTGGTACTGTAAGTTCCGTCAGGATTCTGAACAACCCCTTCTCCTACAATCATTCCGCCAGGATTATCTCTTCCCGGAAGAGTAGATTTAAGCTTACCTTGTTCAGACATTTTATGATGTGACTGAGAATATGCAATACCACCATACTGACCGTCAAATGAGAAACTGATCGTAAAGTTTTTGATTTTGAAATCATTCTGAAGACCGGCCCTCCATTTAGGGAATGCATTTCCAACTTTTTCAATATCTGCGGGTCTCGCAGGAAGCCCGTTGTCTCCGTAAATTACTTTTCCTTCCGGGTTTCTTAATAATTTAAATCCATACATATCTCCCAGCGAACCTCCTACTTCCATTTTATAGAATACTACATCTCCTACGTTGGAAACAATGCCATCAAAGCCTTCAGGAAGGGTCATTACCCTGTTTTCGTTGGTAGACCAGTTTCCACCTACTTTCCATGAGAAATCTTTGCCTTTTACAGCTAAGATATCGGCAGAAAGTTCAAGACCTCTGTTTCGGATTTTTCCCGCATTAATGATCCTTTTGGAATATCCTGCTTCGGTGGGTAACGATACAGGGATAATCTGGTTTTCACTGAAATTCTGATAGGCAGTAAGATTCAGGTTCAATCTGTTTTTGAAAAGGCTGAAATCCATACCGGCTTCTATATTGGTATTTTTCTCAGGTTTAAGGGTAGGATTATTAAAAGTGGTAGGTGCTACTACACTTCCTGTAATATTGCTTGCTGTATAATAATTGTCCAAAAGATAAGGATCACTGTCTATCCCTACTTTTGCCCATGAAGCTCTCAGTTTCCACAAGTTCAGATTATTGCTTTTCAGATTAAAAATATCTGATAAAATGAAACTGGTACTCACCGAAGGATAAAAGAATGATCTGTTTTGCTTCGGAAGCGTAGAGCTCCAGTCGTTTCTTCCGGTAACGTCCACAAATACTTTATTGTCATATCCAAGGGTAAGCAAACCGTAAACACTGTCTACATGTTTATCTCTTGGTGCCGGATATTTAACCGGAATAGAAAGTGCATTGGTAAGGCTGTATTCTCCTGCTGTTTTCAGTCCGATGGCCTGATAATCATTCAGTAGATATTCATTATAGCGGATACTTCCTCCTGCTGAAGCTGAAATACTGAATTTATTCCAGTCTGCTTTATAAGAGAACAAAAGGTCGTTATTATATTCCTGGTTTTTGATAAACTGCTCTCTGTAGAAACCTTTCAGGTAATTGGCAGAACTCCATGGTCTTTTGGTCGTTCTTTTTTCATTCAGGATTTCAATCCCTGACCTCAGCATTATACTGAAATTTTTATTAAACTGATAATCTGCCGTAATATTTCCTGTAATCGTCTTCTTTCTGACTCCATTCAGCATTTCGTAAGCAATCATATAAGGATTGTCTATGTAAGAACTGAACGGATGGATCTGATCAACCTGTTCCTGCCCTGGCTTCCAGATCGGCTTATACCACTCCAGATCTACATTGGGATTCTGGAAGATCATGAAATAGGAAATCGACTGATTGTTGTATCCCGTCGCAGGAAGGTTGTCACTGGTAGTAGTGTTATAAGCAAATTTTGTTGATATTTTTAATTTTTGGGTAAGCTGATGGGCAAATGACAACGCAAAATTGAATCTGTCGAAGCCTGTATTCGGCATCATCCACTCGTTATTAAGGTAAGTAAGTGAAGATCTGAAGCTGGTTTTCTCATTGGAGCTTTCTACCGAGATACTGTTCGAGTAAGTAGAACCTGTTCTCCAGAAACCTTTAATATTATTTTCATAAGGTCTCCACAATTGTCTTTCCTTGCTCTGCCCCATTACGTTAGGATCGTATTGGAAATAATATTGTCCGGCGAATTTTGGTCCGAAAGCACTACTGGTTCCTCCTGTACTTGGTCCATCAGGAGAAAGGCCATAAGAATAGTAAAAGTTTCCTGCTGTATTGGTGGCCAGTGTTCCCTGCCCGTATTCGTATTGCCAGTCCGGCCATTTCAATACGGAATCAAAGCTTGAGGAAGAATTGAAAGTTACTCTTAGTTTTCCGTTTTTTGTTTTGCCGGATTTTGTGGTGATCATTAGGGCACCATTGGCAGCACGGGAACCATATAATGCGGCTGCAGAAGCTCCTTTCAATACCGTTACGGATTCAATATCATCCGGATTGATGCTGTTCAATCCATTTCCAAGATCGATGGGAACATCACCTCCGGAACCAGCTCCATAGGCTGCTGTACCGGAACCTGTGGTGGAATTTCCCAATGGCACTCCATCCACTACAATAAGAGCATAGTTGTGATCCATCATAATGGATTTTTCCCCTCTCAAAGTAATTCTGGAAGTTCCCAACGGTCCTGCTCCGGCGGTCTGGATTTTAAGGCCTGCCACCTTCCCTTCCATGGATTGCGCCCAGTTGTTGTTCTGGGTTTCTTCAAATGTTTTGGCATCTACTTTTTCGGCAACATACCCTAAAGCTCTGTCGTGCCTCTTGATTCCCAAAGCAGTTACAACTACTTCATCAATTCCTTTAATGGTGTCCTTTTTAGCTTTCTGCTGAGCTGCCAGATTGACGCTGACGAATCCTAACAGCGACAAAACCAACAGTTTTTGTGTCTCTTTACGCATTTCCTTTTTGTTTGCGCAAAATTAGAACGACATTACAAGGAACGTCTTAACACACTTTTAACGTTTCTTAAAAATTTATTAAACCATTTGTTAATCCAATCTTAATAACATTAGACAAATAGCTAATTAACAAACAATTAAGCAATTAAGTATTTTTAATATAGTTTACAGACATCATTTATGTATCTTTATTGTCTGGTTTTGAGATAATAATATACATAATACTTAAATAACTGAATTACAATATATTAAAATCAAATTTAATCTCTTATTGCTTTCATTTATTATTAAAAAAGGCTTTAGCTGCTAAAAATAAACAGTCTGCCAATTATCAATAGGCAGACTGTGTAAATTATTGGTTATCTGTTGAGATGGTTAAAAAATTTCGTTAAACCACCCCGTCAAAAATTCTTTGAATTTTTGCCACCCCTCCGGAGGAGGGGAATGTTTTGTTCTTCAGTTGTTATATTTCTGAAGATTTTAAATCTGTTTATTTATTCTTCAACTGATCAGGAATATTGGTTGTTACGAATCCTATCCCTTGTTTTTTCAATTCTTCGTAAACAGCAACGTCATTTACGGTCCATGAATTGGTAATTAACCCTAATGCTTTTGCATCAGCAATCCATGTTGGGTTTTTCTGGAAAACACTGTAGTGATAATCCATACCGTCTAATCCTTCTTTTTTGATCTGCTCAGGAGACAGTTCACCATTCAGATACTGAACTTTAAAAGACGGAGCCAGTTTTTTGATCTCTTTGCAGATATTAAGGCTGAAAGAAATAAACTCACTTTGAGATTCCAGCTTCATATCTTTAATCATTTTGATCGTTCTCTCTGTGATTTCATTTTCTATTTCCGGAGTTTTCGCTGGCTTGATCTCAACGATCAGCTTCAGAGATTTGTCTTTTTTTCCCTGTTTTAAATAATCTTTTAAGGTCGGGAATTTTTCTCCGTTGGATAATTTCAAGGCTTCCAGTTCTTTGAAAGGAGTTTCTGAAATTTCCATTTTACCATGGTGTTCATCATGATTGATCACCAATACACCATCTTTTGTCATTCTTACATCAAATTCAGACCCATATATTTTTAATTTCTGGGCATTTTCCAATGATTGAATTGAATTCTCTGTTGTTGGAGGCTGAGCCTGGAAATATCCTCTATGGGCAATAATCTGGGTTTGTGCTTTCATCATAACTGTACTTAAAACTGCTAACCCTAAGATAAAATTTTTCATAATATAATTTTAAATTATTAAAATAAAGTCGTGAAACTTCCTGATAAAGGTAGTTATTACAAAATAAAAACCAAAAGACATAAAAGATTTACTGATTAAAGCTAAGTGAGATTTACCATAGCCGGCTCAATTTCTTTTATGTCTTCAGTGGTTAAGAAAGGTAAAAGTTAGAAACTGTATTTCGCACCGATCTGGATCTGGTAAGGATTTCCTGTCAGAGGAACCAAACCGCCTCCACTTACGTTTTTGGTGTATTCGTACTGCATCGTATCTTTATTAAACTTCGTCACTTTATACAGAGAAGTATTTCCGTATGATTTGTTTACCCCCCATTCTTTGTTCAGAAGGTTGGCTACGTTGAAAATATCTACGGAAAGTTCGAAAGCTCCCACTTTGTCGAATTTAATTTTCTTGGCAACACGTACGTCCCAAACACCGTAGAAACCGTTTTTACCACCATTACGTTCTGCAATTTTTCCGTTGTATTCAGTGATATAATCTTTCAGAGCCTGTCCTACCTGTGGATCATCCAAAATAGATTGGGTAAGATTCGGGAAGATAAAAGCAAGGTCGTTGGAATCTACGAAGTCTCCGTTGATATTTCCCCCTGTTGTTGCAGAGAAACGGGTTCCCCCAATCCCTGAATACCTGATTCCCAATGTGAAGCCGGCAATGGTAGGAGAGTTTCCGTAGATCACAACTTTATTTCTGAACTGGTTGTCAGAATAGGTCATTCTCAAATCTCTAGGATCACTCTGAATCATCGTAGACAATGTTGCAGAGTTGGCTACGTTTCCGTTGTAAGAAGTATTGTCTTTAATATCAGACCATGTATAACTTGCGGTGATTTCTCCATCTTTCCAGTAGCGGTAACTTGTATCGATTACAAATGAGAACTGATTTACTTTACCATCGCTTACCAATTCCAGTACTCTTCCGAAATTATTATTGATTCTTCCCTGTTTCCAGTCGAAACTTACACTGTTATTAGCATTATTGGTAATAGCCCCTGTAGGAATAAATACTCCTCTTCCGCCTTCATTAGCCAGTGTAAAGAAAGGATTGGCCACCATGTTTCTGTCGTAATAATAGTAATTGTTTCTACCTAAAGCCATGTATCCTGCAATTCCTGCTCTGAACCTTTCATTGAAGAAGTGGGTATAAGAAATATTGGCTTTATAAACGATCGGGATCTTTGCATCCTTACCGGTATAGTTGATCGTTGGAATCTGCTTCTGAGAAAGTGACGGAACCGTATTGTAATCATCTCTATAGCTGTTGAAATCCGGGAACGGAACATCTTTACCGGTTACATCCACAGTAGCCAGATGTTTTCCATCAAATACAAGGTTGTTGATGATCATATAATTGTTGATATCGGAAGAGAAAATTCCGGCACCGAACTTCAGGAAGTCTTTATTTCCTTCATTGATGTTCCAGTCAAACTGGAATCTTGGCTGGATGACAAATGATTTGATCTGGTTATCCGTTCTGATTCCCATTTCATCAAACAGTTTCTGGTTGAATTCTGCTTTCGGGTAACCACCGTAATCTAATCTCAAACCAGCCATCAAATCAAGCCCTTTAGCTACTTTGGTCTGGAATTGCCCATAGAGACCGATGTTCCAGATATTTGATCTGACAGACGGATCGGCCACCAAAGGAACTTCTCTATAGAATCTGTAAGGTGTCATGGTCTCAAAATTGCTCATTCCCTGGAAATGGAATCTTCCGTTCACCTCACTTCCGTATACCGATTTTGCTGTTGTATACATAAGGTCAGCCCCAAACGTATATTTTACCTTATCTGTATTATAGTATAGGTTATCTACGATCTGGAACACATTATTTCTGAAGCTTTCCTGAGCAAAGCGGTGTCCGCCGATCTGAATATTCGTAGATCCCGCACTGGAAGATACTCCTTCAACAATAGCTCTTGGTACAGGTTTTCCTAATTGATTGTTCTGGTAACTGTCCTGAAAAGTATAAAGATACTGCGCCTTTAATTCGTTGGTTAAGTTAGGTCTCAGATTTGATCTTAAAGTTAACAATAAACTGTTATCAAGGTTTTTATCATTCCCGTACGATTCAAAGAAGTTGATATTGGTATTGTCACCCAATCCGTTTTTGTTAAGATCGTAAGTAAAGTTATTTCTAAGCGTTAATAAATGCTTTTCATTAATCTGCCAGTCTAGACGTAAGAAACCGGCATCAGAGTTTCTCACTTTATCAAAAGTTCCGAACTGGGGGCTGCTTCCTACTCCATATTTTGCTCTTGCAATATCCAGGAACTGATTAAGCGTCTGCGTAGTTGTGTTGAATCTCTTCTCATCATCCGGAGATTTGATATCAGCAATCACTAAAGGTCTTGAATCCAGCTGATGATCCCATGCTACGAAGAAGTGTAATTTATTTTTAATGATCGGACCTCCCAATGAAAATCCGAACTGGGAAGTGGAGAAGTCATTATTTCTTTTGTTTCCTCTGATGTCATAGGGACTGGAAAGCCAGTTTGTTCTTAAATATTCCCAGGCACTTCCGGAAAATTTATTGGTTCCTGATTTGGTAACAGCACTTACTGTTCCTCCTCCACTTCTTCCCAATGTAACATCATATTGGTTGGTAGTGATTTTGAATTCACGGACCGCTTCAATGGAGATGGAGAATGGTGCACCGCTTCGGCTGGTGGTTGATCCTGCGGAAGTAGGATTTTTTGCTGTCATCCCGTCAATCGTAAAGTTAGTGGAAGATCCAAGCTGACCGGAAAGGTTTCCTCCTTTTCCACTTAACGGAGATAGTTCCGTAAGATTGGTGAAGTTTCGTCCGTTCACCGGAAGCATGCTGATGTTTTTCGCAGAAATTGCGGTAGCTGCTCCCAGGTTTCCGATCTTGTTTTTAAGGTTTCCTGTAATTTTTACTTCCTCAATAGTCTTTTCGTTCCCCAGATCCATATTCACGGTCACCTGATCTCCGAAGTTGACATTATAGCCTTCTTTTTTATCGTCATTCACAATGACCGTGTAAGGCCCTCCAAGAGGAATTTCCTTAAAAATATATTCCCCTTTTGAGTTGGTTTCCGTTTCCGTTCTGAATCCTGTAGACTCATTCACGATCGTTACTTTCACTTTTTCCTGAGCCGTACTTCCCGGTCCGGTAACTTTCCCTACAATAGAAGCCTGCGTGGTCTGTGCATAAGCCATTGTCCCAAGCCCTAAAAACAATAATCCCAGTACAATCTTTACTTTTTTCATTTCTTCCGAAGATCTATATTATTAACTTTTTGATGTTAGCCCGGAAACCTCTTTGATTTTCATGATGATAGATCATTATGAGGTTTCTTTCAATCTGATGTGCAAAGGTATTTTGACTTTAAGAGCGGGGTGTTTAAGAAAGTTTTAACATTCTTTTAATTAAATCAGAACTTTATGTTAAATTACTTTAAACACGTGTTTTATTTTCTGTAAAACCAGTAGGTTAAGACATATTAAGCATTTTTAATTTTCCTGTACTATTTTATTCTGTTATTTTTTAAATGCAATTACTTTAGTTATTTTTGCTCAAAAGATAGAAACCCAATGTCTGAAAACATTCAACAAAAGATAGAACAGCTCCGCAAAGAGCTTCACCAACATAACGAAAACTACTACCAACTGGATACTCCCACCATTACAGATTATGAATTTGATATGCTTCTGGAGGAGCTACAGGATCTGGAAGCCAGGTATCCCGAATTCTATGATGAAAATTCTCCCACAGTACGTGTGGGTGGTGGTGTTACCAAGGTTTTCCCCACGATTCAGCATAAGTTCAGGATGTATTCTCTGGACAATTCCTATGATTTTGACGATCTGGAAGACTGGGAGAAACGAATCATCAAAACCATTGAAGATCCTGTAGAATTCGTTGCTGAGCTGAAGTATGACGGAGCATCCATTTCTATTCTTTATGAAAACGGAAAATTGTCACAGGCAGTTACCCGTGGTGACGGTTTCCAGGGTGATGAGATTACCCCGAATGTACGTACCATTTCAGATATTCCTCTGACTTTAAAAGGGGATTTCCCTGCTCATTTTTTTATGCGTGGTGAAATTTATCTGACCAGAAAAAACTTTGACAAAATCAATAAACTTCGTGAGGAAGAAGGTCTTGATCCCTTCATGAATCCAAGAAATACGGCCAGCGGAAGTCTGAAAATGCAAGACAGTGCTGAGGTAAGAAAGCGTGGACTTTCTTCCGTATTATACCAGTTTATTTCTGATGAAGTTCCTGCGGAAACCCACTGGGAACTGCTTCAGAAAGCTCAGAGCTGGGGCTTCAAAACCTCCCAGCAGGCCAAATTATGTAAAACAATGGCTGAGGTACAGGAATTTATTACTTTCTGGGACACAGAACGTCATAATCTTCCTTTTGAAATTGATGGTATTGTTTTAAAGGTGAATTCACTACAGCAGCAGAGACAACTTGGCTATACGGCCAAATCTCCGCGTTGGGCTATGGCTTATAAATTTAAAGCAGAAAAAGTAGAAACAGAACTTCAAAGTGTCTCTTATCAGGTGGGAAGAACCGGAGCTATTACTCCTGTTGCCAACCTTAAACCTGTTTTACTCGCAGGAACCATTGTGAAAAGAGCTTCTCTGCACAATGAAGATATCATCAAAAAGCTGGATCTTCATGAACATGATTTCGTGTACGTAGAAAAAGGAGGTGAAATTATTCCGAAAATCGTAGGGGTAAACACAGATAAAAGAACGGAAGAAAGCAAAGAAATTGAATACATCAAACATTGTCCTGAATGTGGTACCGAGCTGGTAAAAATTGAGGATCAGGCGATTCATTTCTGTCCGAACGAGCTTCACTGCCCGCCACAGGTCGTGGGAAGAATGATCCATTACGTTTCCAGAAAAGCTTTGAATATTGATAATCTTGGAAGTGAAACTATTGAACAGCTGTACAGAGAAAGACTGATTGAAAATCCTGCTGACTTCTATACTTTAACAAAAGAACAGCTCCTTCCGTTGGAAAGAATGGCTGAAAAATCTGCCCAGAATATCATCACAGGAATTGAAAAATCCAAAGAGATTCCTTTTGAAAAAGTTTTATACGGAATCGGGATCAAACACGTGGGGGAAACAGTTGCCAAGAAACTGGTAAAAAACTTCCCGACGATTGAAGAACTGAAAAATGCTACGGTAGAAGAGCTTTGCCAGGTAGAAGACATCGGAGCTAAAATTGCAGTAAGCATTGTCGATTTCTTCCAGAATTCTGAAAACGTATTGATGATCGAACGATTGAAATCTTACGGAGTACAGCTTGAAAAAGGAGAAAGTACCAATGAGGTTCTATCCAATGTTCTGGAAGGAAAAACTTTCCTGTTCACCGGAAAATTGTCATTATTCACCAGAGAATCTGCTGAGGAAATGGTAGAAAAGCATGGCGGGAAAAATATTTCTGCGGTTTCAAAAAACCTCAACTATCTTGTAGTAGGTGAAAAAGCAGGAAGCAAGCTGAAAAAAGCTCAGGATATCGGAACTATCCATATTCTGGATGAGCAGCAGTTTCTGGATCTGATTGAAAAATAATAAATATTTTTAATAATTATTTACTAAACCATTAAGATATTCCTCTTAATGGTTTATTTTTGCTTTACAATTACAAAAATAACTATAAACTAATAATACATGAAAAAAATCTACCTCATCGTTTCTATGATGCTTTTTGCGGTATTTCAAGCGCAAAATGTGAATATCCCGGACGCAGCTTTTAAGAATTTCTTGTTAACAGCTAATTACAGTAATGGCTATGCAAAAGATCAATATGGAAGCAATATTCCCGTTGACACTAATAACGATGGCATCATACAACAAAGTGAAGCCAATAATGTTGTAAAGCTGTCTGATCTTTATTATGGAAACAGAGTAAATATTCAATCCATCGAAGGGATTAAAAGCTTTACTAATTTAACAGAGTTGTATCTATTCGGAACTTCTGTTTCTACTGTTGACGTAAGTACTATGACTAACCTCATCGCTTTAACAGTAAACTATAATTCACAATTAACTTCTCTGAATATTGCAGGTTGTACATCTTTAGCAACGATGTCTTCCGAGCATAATAATATTACGAATTATAACTTACAAAGCAATTCATTGAAAAGTCTGCTTATTAACAATCTGAATTCTACGCAACCTATAAATGCCATTAATCTTAGCCTTTGCCCTAATTTGAAATCTTTGGAGATCAATAAGACTAATATTCAATCTTTGGATTTTAGTAATATGAGTGCTTTGGAATGGCTTCAAATAAGAAACAGCTCTTCAACCAATAATATAAATTTGACCGGTTGTACGAATTTGAATAATCTGGGAATTTATAACTGTAGCGCTTTAACAACACTTCAGTTACATAATCTACAAAACCTAGATACTGTATATCTTTCACAAAGCCCGATCTCCACATTATCTCTGGTCGGTACAACGAACATAGAGTCTCTTGGGTTACAATCTACAGGTCTGACAGCTATAGATCTTTCCATTTTTCCAGCTTTAAGACAGTTTAGTACTTTAAATAATAATCTTACAACACTGGATTTAAGTATGAATCCTTTATTGGAAAACATCACGATCTATGACAATGCACTTCTGAAAAATATTAATCTGAAAAGCGGAGGAACTATACTGAATGTCACATCCTGGTTTCATATTAATAATAACAATCCTAATCTTAAATATATTTGCTGTGATGATGGAGATTTCGCAGCGATCAGTAATTATTTATCTACGCATTCTCTCAATACTATTAATTTAAATTCTTATTGTTCATTTACACCGGGTGGTACTTATTATAAAGTTACCGGAAATACAAGATATGATATTAACAACAATGGCTGTGATATCAATGATGCTAACAAACCTTTCCAAAAATTTTCGATTACAAGCGGTTCTGTTTCCGGAAATATGATTGCTGATTCATCAGGAAATTATTCTATTCCTTTACAAACAGGTGCTCATACAATTACGCCAATTTCAGAAAATCCAGCCTATTGGACCATATCTCCAAGTACTTTAACAGTAAACTTTCCGGCACAAACAAGCCCTTTGAATCAAAATTTCTGCTTAACAGCGAACGGAACTCATAATGATCTTGAAGTCCTGATTATTCCTGTAACAGCTGCTATTCCAGGATTTGATACCAAATACAAAATTGTTTACAAAAACAAAGGAACTGTGGCCCAATCAGGAAATATTGTTTTCAATTTCAACGACAATCTGATGAATTACATGAATGCAACAGTTGCTCCGGATACACAATCTACTGGTATTTTAACATGGAATTTCAACAATCTTCTTCCTCTTGAAACCAGAGAAGTCACCGTAACACTGAAATTAAATACCCCAATACAGACTCCATCGTTAAACAGCGGTGACATTCTGCATTACACAGCACAAATCAATGGAGCTACTGATGAAACACCAGTTGACAATAATTTCACGTTGAACCAATCGGTAGTCAATTCTTTTGACCCGAATGATAAGACTTGTCTGGAAGGAACTACTATTACGCAAACCCAGGTTGGAGATTATGTGCATTATCTGATCAGGTTTGAAAATACAGGTACCGCAAATGCACAGAATATTGTGGTAAAGGATGTTATTGATACTTCTAAATTTGACATATCAAGTTTAGTTGCGTTGAACGGAAGTCACAATTTTGCAACAAGAATTACCAATCCGAATACAGTAGAATTCATCTTTGAAAATATCCAACTGCCTTTTGATGATGCAAATAATGACGGATATGTTTCATTCAAAATTAAAACCAAGTCTACCTTAAATCTTGGTAATAGCTTCAGCAATACAGCCAATATTTACTTCGATTACAATGCTCCGATTATTACCAATACTTATACAACAAGCGTTCAAAATGTATTAGCAACAGCAGAAACTGATAAAGAAAACAATGTTATTTCCATATATCCGAATCCGGTAAGAGATATTTTAAATATTCAATCTAAAAATGAAATTATAAAAGCTGAAATCTATGATGCAGCCGGAAGAATTATCAGTTCAACAAATGTAAGGTAGTGTCTCACTAACTGTGTAAGTTAAAAAGTTATTCTGGAAAATTTTGAGCCCTCATAGCTCAAAAAATTTTACGGAAATAACTTTTTATTA
>NZ_QGTV01000040.1:0-14601 GCF_003182335.1 Chryseobacterium sp. AG844
AAACGTAAAGGACGGAGTACAGAGAAACTGGTGGAGACAGGGACTGATGGGTGGAATTGTTGCTCATTATGACGGGATCAAAGCTTTTTCAGAAACCGATTTAACCGAAGACTTAAAAGCAGTTGACATTCCTGTTCTGGTGATGCATGGCGAAGATGACCAGATCGTTCCTATTGCCAATGCGGCATTAAAATCAATTAAATTATTAAAGAATGGAAAACTGATCACGTATCCGGGATTCCCTCACGGTATGCCGACTACAGAGCATCCAACCATCAACAAAGACCTTCTTGAATTTATCAGATCTTAAAAAACAATCTCTTTTTCAATATATTGAAGATGAACTTTACTAGTTCATCTTTTTTTATTTCAGGTATTGTAACCACTCACATGCAGATCTTTTTCAATTTTTCCTATCTTTAAACTTTCAAGTAAGAATTTTCTATGAGTAAGCCTTCTGATCCCAATGCAGAAATGATGAAACGCCTGCAGGAAATGCAGAAAGAACAGCTTATGATTTCCCGTTTAACCAAAGAGTTGTCTACCATTTTAGATAAGAAACAGCTTCAGCTTGTTATCAACACATCTTTCAAAACTGAACTGGGATTCAATGATTGTATGATGATCAGGGATGTAAAAGGAAATATTGAAATATTAGGCAGCGGGACTGAAAATCAGAATCATACCACAGACCAACAGCTTGACAGGTATGTAAAAAACTGTCTTGATTCTGCGGAGCCTCTTCTTTTTGATCTTAAAGAACTGTCACCCCTTCCTTCCTGTTTTACCAAAGCTAAAAATTCGGGGATGCGGATGGCTGTCGGATTGGGACTGCCAGCTGTCAGTGAAAGTAAAAATGTACTCTTTCTTTTCTACAAAAGCTTTATTTCAAGAGATACTGTTCCGGAAAGAATTTTAAACGGTATTTCTCCCCAGCTTTCCATTACCCTTCATAACATTGATGTTCAGGAGCAATTGAAAACATTTCAGGGAAATATTCGGAATTTCCCGAAAGAAGTTGAAGAAGAAAAGAAAAGCGAACACGGCTTTCATGGAATTGTGGGGCAAAGCGAAGCGATGCAGCTCATTTTCGAAAAGATATCGCAGGCAGCTCCATCACAATCCAACGTGATTATCTTTGGAGAGACGGGTACGGGAAAAGAACTTATAGCACAGGCGGTTCATAAACTTTCAGAATTTTCGGGAAAGAAGATGATCAGGATAAACTGTGCGGCTATTCCTGCCAACTTAATAGAATCTGAACTCTTTGGTCATGAAAAAGGAAGCTTTACAGGAGCAACTGAACAAAGAAAAGGAAAGTTTGAGCAGGCTCACAACAGCACTATTTTTCTCGATGAAATTGGTGAACTACCTTTGGAATTACAAGCGAGGCTTCTGCGGGTTCTTCAGGAAAAAGAAATCGAAAGAATCGGGGGAAACAAAAGAATAAAGGTTAATGCGCGGATCATTACGGCCACCAACAGGAATCTTGAAAAAGAAGTGGCGGAAGGTCGGTTCAGAAGTGATCTTTTTTACAGGCTGAATGTATTTCCTATCCATCTTCCTGCCTTGCGGGAAAGAAAAGAGGATATTCCTTTACTGGCAGACTATTTCCTGGAGAAATTATACCCGAAAACAGGCAAAAAGATTAATGGTTTTTCTCAAAACGTAGTAAAAATGATGATTGCCAATCCATGGCTGGGTAATATCCGTGAACTGGAAAATATGATTGAAAGAAGTATGCTGACGGCAAAAGGAGATATCATCAGAGAAATGGATTTTCCGAAAGTTATGAACGCTCAAAACGCAGAACAGGATTTTCAGGTTAAAACATTGCAGCAATTTGAAAAGGAATATATTTTAAAAATAATCAAAAAATGTAACGGCCGTATTTTCGGGGAAACAGGTGCGGCGAAACTGCTGGGATTACCACCTACAACACTTATTTCCAAAATGCAGAAACTTGGAATAGAGAAAAAGCACTATTTCAGGGGATCTGAATAATGTTTGTCAAGCCCCATTTCTATTTTCCCGGAAGACAGTGCCCAGAAAATCCAGAGTCCTAAAATGATCATCAGGGAAACTGCCGGAATCCAGAATGACAGGATTAATGCAATAATATAAATAGGAAGCCCGTATAAATAATTATTATGGATCTTTTTTATAGCAGCATCGGTAATACCTGGACGTAAAAGTTTTTTGTTACGGGTAGCCAGAAACCATAATAAATTGTAAGCAAGATTGATCAGAACAAAAATACCGGTATAGAGGCCCACGACAACAGAAGAAGCTTCACCGTCAAAATACCTTGCCAGCAAAGCGGTAGGATAAGAAACTGCTGAAACAAGGAAAAGGATCAGTCCATTCGCAAACATAATTTCCGAATTCCGGCTGTAGATCTGTTTGAAGATCTTATGATGATTTACCCACATGATGAAAATGCTGAAAAATGAAAGGATAAATGCCAGAAATGCCGGCCATTGATTCTTCAGAAAGACCAGCAGATCATTTCCGTTCTGTATTGAGTTCTCTTCAGGAAAGTGAAGATCCAGCACCAAAAGTGTAACGGCTATTGCAAAAACACCATCACTGAATCCTTCTATTCTGAGTGTTTCTTTTTCCATAATTACCTGATTGATTTATGATTGTAAAGGCATAATAATTTTACCCTCAAATTATTTGAAGAGTAATTATTAAAAAATTGAAAGAAAATATGGTCTCCGGCTAGCTTTCCCCTGAATTATTTATAGCCTTTGTCAATTCCCAGTTTTTTCATTTTGGAATATAAAGTCTGAGCTTGTATTTTCAACAGCTCTGCAGCACCGCCCGGCCCGGAAACTTTTCCGCCGGAAGTCTGCAGCGCATTCATGATGTGATCTCTTTCCATATCTTCCAATGATTTCAGCGGCCCTTGTGTTTCTGTAGGTTTTTCAATAATTTCAGGCAGATCGAAACGTTCTATTTCCGTAGTTTTGGCCAGAAGAACACTTCTTTCAATAAGATGCTCCAGTTCACGGATATTTCCCGGCCAGTGATAATTCAACAGCTGTTCCAGTGCTTTTTCACTGATAGAAGTGATATTTCTTCTTGAAGCAGCGGTATATTTATTCAGGAAAAAATGGGCCAGCAATACAATATCTTCCTTTCTTTCTCTCAACGGAGGCAGTTCAATAGGGAAAACATTCAAACGGTAATACAGATCCAGCCTGAATCTTCCTTCCGCCACTTCTTTTTCCAGAGAACGGTTGGTCGCTGCCACAATTCTTACGTTTACTTTAACCGTATTATTTCCTCCGAGCCGTTCGATTTCTTTTTCCTGTAAAACCCTCAGCAGTTTAACCTGTGAATCCAGTGGCAGCTCCCCTATTTCATCCAGGAAAACGGTTCCACCGTTGGCTTGTTCAAACTTTCCGATCCTCAATGTATTGGCTCCGGTAAAGCTTCCTTTTTCGTGTCCGAAAAGCTCGGATTCGATAAGCGCATGCGGCAGTGCAGCACAGTTGACCACAACAATAGGATGGGCTTTACGTTCTGAAAGCTCATGAACGGAATGGGCCACTTTTTCCTTTCCCGTTCCGCTTTCCCCAACCACCAGAACAGACGTATCTGTAGGAGCCACTACCCTTATTTTCTCAACGACATCCTGAAGTACTTTGCTTTTTCCGATAATTCCTTCAATGACTTCGTTATTTCCGGTATCAGTACACAATTCACAGCCTCTTTCCATGTCATAGCGGTATCTGGCAATATCAAGCATAACAATCATATCACGCTCCCGGAAGGGTTTTACCATAAATCCGTAGGGCTGTGTTTCTTTCACCGCTTCCAGGATAGATTGGTTGGTATTGGCTGAAATATAAAGAAAAGGCAGGTGCATTTCACGCAGTTCCCAGGCGAGATCAATTCCTGTAAGATCACCTTTTAAGATGATATCAAGAAGTACCCAATCCGGCTTGTTGTCTGCAATCAGTTTCCTGGCCTGAACCACTGAAGATGCAATTCCAGTGACCTGATAGCCGGCCTTCATCAGCATCAGTTTCAGATCATTGGCTACAATAAATTCATCTTCTACAATTAATATTTTTTCTTTCATAATAATCAGCCTTTAATTTGAAGGAGTTATTTCTGTATTTTTTCTGAAGGTAATGGTGACTTTTAAGCCCCCTTTATTTTCGAGATGGAAGGTTCCGTCCAGCTGATCGGTAAGTCCACGCATCAGATTCATCCCCAAAGATTCTGTTTCCTCGATATTGAAATCTTCGGGAAGTCCTACTCCATTATCTGAAATCATCAGTTCACAAAGATCTTCGCCGGTATTTTTAAATGAAACAAAAACTTCCCCTTTCCGGTCATCCGGAAATGCATATTTTACGGTATTATTGACTGCTTCATTGACGATCAATCCCATCGGAACGGCCTGTGCCACATCAAGAAATACTTTATCGGTATCTACTGTAAAGTTGATTTTCCTGTCAGATGAATAACATTCTTTGATATAGGTAATCAGCTCGTAAATATACCACGACATGTCAATCATTGAAAGATTATCAGACTGATAAAGTTTCTGATGGATAAGAGACATGGCATGCATTCTGTGCTGGCTGTTCTGGATGGCCATCAGGGCATCTTCATTGTCCAGATAAGCCGACTGCGTATTGAGCAGGCTGATCACAATCTGCAGGTTATTTTTAACCCTGTGATGGATTTCCTTTAAGAGCCATTCTTTCTCGGAAAGTAATTTCTTCAGCTGTTCATTCTGTGCATCAATCTGCTTACGTTTCAGTTCAAGGTTTTTATTGGCATTGCTTTTTAATCTTGAACGGTTATACAGCAAAGCAGCAAAAAGGATCAGCGCCAGAATACTTCCGATGAAAACATATCTGATAAAAGTATCATTGGCAATTTTAATATCCTGCAGTTTTGCTTTCTGGGTCAGCAGCTGAATGTTTTTATCCTTCTGCTCCGTCTCAAACTGAATTTTAAGGCTGTTGATCTGTTTGCTTTTTTCACCGTTAAAAACGGAATCGGAAAGCTTTTTGTACAGCTGATAATGCTGTATGGCGTCAAGGTATTTTCCCTGTATGGAATCTGCTTTGAACCACATTAAATGGTTTTCCGAGCGAAGCATATCATTTCCGTTATTTTTGGCTATTGAATCAAAAAGTCTGGCTTCACGGTACATTTTATCAAAATTCCGGGTCTGGTAATGATAGAAAACAAAGCTCCGCAGCAATGAGGCCTGCTGGTTATTTTTTTCTGCATTTTCACCATAATAGGCTACCAGTTTTTTGTAGTAGGCTTCCGCTTCGTTAAACTGCTTTAGAATAGTGTAGGTGCTGAAAAGGATATAGTTTTCCGACATTTCAAAATTCTGATCAACAATGGGATACCTTTCTCTGTACTCCTGAATCATGGTAATAGCCTGCTTAAACTTTTTCTGCCTGATCAGCATTGTAGAAATATTATTGGCTACCGTTCTTATATAGCCGTTATCTTTGTTTTTCTTTGCCGTGGCCAGTGATTTTTCCCAATACTTCATGGCATCGTCATTCTTACGGAGGTAATAATACACCATTCCGATATTGCTGTAAATAGAGCACATCTGCAAAGAATAATCATTCATACTTTCGGCTGTTTTTTCTGCCAGAAGACCATAGCGGAGTGCTTCCTCATAATCTGCCTTCTGAATTTCAACCTGGGAGATAAGGTTATAAACGCTCTGTAATTCTTTGAATTTCACAGACTGATAAACAGACAGGGATTGTTTGAGCAATCCCAGAGCCTTATCAGCATTTTCCTTGATGTAGTAAAGTTCACCCAGATCTTTTAAAACACCTGCCTGATTCAGTTTTGATCCTGAGTTCTTAAACAGTTCCAATGCTTTTTCTTTCAGTTTGATTTTAGTATCAAAATATTCGGGTTTATTGTCATACATATATGATAATTCATTGTATGCTTCTCCGGCCTGCTCTTTAAAATGATTTTTTTCAAAATAAGAAAGCGCCTGTTTCATGTTGGAAAAAGCAATCGTTTTACGGCCTCTTTCTTTATCTATTTTGGCATCCAGAAATATGATTTTTCCGGCAGACAACGGATCCCCGGATTTCATATTGAGTGCTTTTGCCTGTAGGTTCAGAATAGCGGCACTGTCGAGGTCAGCTTTCAACTCTCCTTTTTTAGTAATATAATAGTTACTCAGACGCAGCAATAAAGCGATTTTCTGAGTAGTATTGGTGGAAGAGGAAATCTGTTTTCTCAACAGTGCAGGATTTTCCTGGGTCTGTGCTTTTACACTGCATGAAAACATCAAAACCAACGAAAAAAATACTATCCTTAGTAGATTTTTAGATAAAAAATAAAGGCCGAAATTCATTTTTTAAAGGTAATCTATTATCCTGTAATCTGCCATAGTCCTGTGCTAGTTTTTACGGTGGTAAAAATAACAGATAATCATTGCCAGTCCGGGTAAAATCAGTGTTACCAACCCATATTGTTTTCCTGCAGAAGCTCCTAAAAAACAACCTACCAGAAATCCAAGAATGGTAATCAGCTGTTTCTTCAGGCTTGCCCATGCTTCAGGGTGGTGAAAGCCGCTTGATAGGAGTGTTCCGAAATCCAGGGAAGCCTGGGTTACATTTCCTGTCATCATGGTAGTCGGGCCATGGGTTTCCTTTGCATACAGCTTCCCGAAAGCATTCTGAAGCCCCATTGCAAAAACGGTAATCATAGCCACAGTATACATCACGACTTCTGAAAACATTCCGTAGTAACTGAAAACGGCAACAATCATTCCGGCCGACAAAAGCAGTGCTCCTTCCCAGAATAGCAGCGTATAATGGTTCATGACTTTTCCGGCAATCCTCCCTCCTGCCATAACCGCAAGAATAAAGACCGGAAACGTAAGCAGCTTTACCCACGCATGAATATCCGATCCCTTCACAAACTGATAGGCAAAGACAATAAAGTTACCCGTAACATGTGCCGAAAAAAGGGCATCTGCCGATACAAAAGTCACGGTATCGCAATATCCGGCAATCATGGTTAACAATAAGGTGACAAAGCCGATATTATGTTTTACTTCCATGTTTCTATTTTAAATGTGAACGCAGCATCCAGGCCATTTTCTCATGGGTTTCCAGTAATCCTGTGATATAGTCGCTTGTTCCTGAATCACGGAATTCAACAGCGAAGTTTTCAATATTTTCACGAAGATGAATGATGATACTTTCGTGGTCGGAAAGAAGCTCTCTGATGTAAGCCAGGCTGTCGTTCGATTCAAGATGGTGCTCAGACAGATGCGTTAATGCCAGATACTCCCTTAAAGTAGCCGGAGCATAATGTCCTAACATTCTGATTCTCTCCGCTAAACGGTCAATGATTTCGTCCAGTTCTTCATACTGTGACTCGAAAAACAGATGTTTATTATAAAAGTCGTGACCTTCGACATTCCAATGTGCTTTTCTTGTTTTGGTATACAATACAAATTCGTCTGCTAAAGTGGTAACCAGTACTTCAGCAACTTTTGCTAAATTTTCGTTTTTAATTCCGATTGAAGTTTTCATTTTATAAAATATTTAATAAGTAAGTAATAATCAAGTGAATATCTTCCTGCTCCCAATGCAAGAATCAGTAACAGGGAAAGGGTGTACATGAAAGGAACGTCCCGTACTTCCAGTGAATCTTTTCTGTGAACCACAAAATATCCGATAGCCGTTACCCCGATGGTCGGTAAAACGGCAAGCCTGGTTCCCAGTCCTGAAATAATCAGAAACGGAACCACCAGATCAGCAAATGAAGCAACTATGGCATTGAGTTGATCAGGCAATCCCAGAGGGTTTGGAATGACTTCCCTTTGTCCGTTTTCCAGCCTGAATTTCTTTAAGCCGTGCACTCTGAACAATTGAATCGCAAGGAGTACCCGGAAAACTAGGAATGAGGCATCATTGAATGGTGAACCTAAATCTGATGAAAGGATCTGTTTTAAAATTTCCATATATATTGATCGTTAAAAAGCAAAGCACGAACAGCCTAAAGCTCCCCAGAATGTGTGGTAATTATTAACGGGCACATTGCTCATTCTTGCCTGGTTATGGTTATGATGATGGATATCGCAGCTTCCTGCACAGCTATGAATCTGTGAGGTCAGCGGTGCTTTTAGATCCTGTTTTGCATTTTTCTCGATTTCTCTCTGAAAATGTCCGCTTGCAGGGTAATATCCGTTGTAAAGATTCGTTGGAGACCAATCCGGAAGCACAGGGACAGATGGTGGTGCATAGGATGAGAATGTTCCTTTGGCATAGACTATTTTCCCGTCTACAATGGTCATTTCCGCTTCAATATTTTTGATCTCTTCATCATCAACCGTGAAATAATCCTGATCAAGAACGGCCAGATCAGCAAACATTCCTACTCTGATATCACCTTTTTTCTGCTGTTCCTGAGAGAACCATGCGCTGCCTTTTGTGTACAGTTCCAATGCAGTTGCTCTGTCCAGCTTTGTTTCATGATACAATTGAAGTCCGCCAACGGTTTTTCCTGCGGTCAGCCAATACATTGAAACCCAAGGATTATAGCTGCTTACTCTTGTAGCATCCGAACCTCCGCCTACAGGAACTCCCATTTCCAGCATTTTTTTTACGGGTGGTGTACTTTCTGCGGCACCAGAACCATAACGGTCTGCAAAATATTCTCCCTGGTAAGCCATTCTGCTCTGGATGGCGATTCCGCCGCCAAGCATTTTCACTCTTTCAATATTTTTTTCATCAATGGTTTCTGCATGATCAAAAATCCATGGAAGACCATTGAAGGGA
The DNA here is from genome assembly GCF_003182335.1 of Chryseobacterium sp. AG844. Lineage (NCBI taxonomy): Bacteria > Pseudomonadati > Bacteroidota > Flavobacteriia > Flavobacteriales > Weeksellaceae > Chryseobacterium > Chryseobacterium sp. AG844. The sequence goes on from NZ_QGTV01000040.1 coordinate 8,811, forward strand.
ATATCGCGGTTTACTTTTTCAAAAACATTTAAAAACCGGGTGATGCTTTCATTATAGGTGGCATGAAGCCTGAATGGCCAGCGGTTTTCTACCAGTAAACGGACCACTTTTTCAAGATCTGCTTCCATGTTTTCAGGCAGATCCGGTCTTGGCTGAAGAAAATCTTCAAAATCGGCTGCCGAAAATACGAGCATCTCTCCTGCCCCGTTGTGGCGGTACATATCATCGCCCTGATATAATTTTACTGTGTCGATCCAATCGCTGAAATCTTCAAATTCATGCTGTGGTTTCTGGGTAAAAAGATTATAGGCAATTCTTACCGTAAGCTGTTTTTTCTCATTCAGTTCGTTCACCACCTGATAATCGTCCGGAAAATTCTGGAATCCTCCGCCGGAATCAATGACGCTGGTAATTCCGAAGCGGTTCAGTTCTGTCATAAAATGTCTGGTAGAATTCAGCTGGTGGTCGTAGGAAAGCTTCGGGCCTTTTGCCAGTGTTGAATATAAGATCATGGCATTAGGTGTCGCAATAATCAGTCCTGTGGGTTCACCATTAGCATCTCTTTCAATATGTCCGCCTGCCGGAGCCGGGGTATCTTTAGTAAATCCTACCGCTTTCAATGCTGCCCTGTTCATTAAAGCCCTGTCGTATAAATGCAGGATAAAAACAGGTGTTTCCGGAGCAATGGCATTAATTTCCTCCAAAGTAGGCATCCTTCTTTCTGCAAACTGGAATTCGGACCACCCTCCCACAACACGTACCCATTGTGGGGAAGGCGTACGGTTTACCTGGTCTTTTAACATTCTGAGCGCATCGGCCAGTGACGGAACTCCGTCCCATCTTAATTCCAGGTTGTAATTCAATCCGCCACGGATCAGGTGAATGTGAGAATCATTGATTCCCGGCACTACTCTTTTCTTTTTAAGATCAATCAGTTCTGTGGATTCATCTGCGAACTGATCTGCCAGTCCGTCATTTCCAACCGCGATAATCTTCCCGTCTTTAATGGCTACTGCAGAAACTTCCGGAGTTTCTTTATTGAAAGTGTGTATTTTTCCGTTGTATACGATAAGATCTGCTTTCATCTTTAATTATTTGGTGTTCAATTTCGAAATAGCTTCCTGAATTCCTCCTCCGGCAACGGTGAAAAAAGATGGCCCGGCCAATAGAATCAGTTTTTTTAATTTCATTTTATCGGATAAATGCTGAGTATTTAAATAAGACTGGGCACGATAGGCGTCAAAGGCACCCAAGACCACATTTTCTGCCACCAGAGCTGTCGGAGAATCAATTCCTGCATCTTTGATATCGCTGGCAAATGATGCGGTATGTACCTGCAGTTTCAAAGCTTCTCTCATCGCAACACTTCCTACCTCTTTCATGAGTCCGGCATCGAAAAAGTTTCTGTTCCCCAGGCCTATCAACAGCAGTTTTCCGGAGGCAAGGCTTCCTTTCGGAGGATTAATTAATAAGGTTTCCAGGGCATGTCCTTTGAACTGTCCTTTTTTACGGACTTCTGTAATAATTCCTTTGAGAGCCTCATCCAGATGAACCATGCCGTTGAGTTCTTTGGGAAGCGCCGGCGGATTAAAAATATCTCCTTCCGTATACTCGAAAACACAGGCGATCTGTAAATGTGCTTTGGCGGCAGAAGGTCCCTGAACCAGCCCTACAACGGAAATTCCGTCAACAGTTCCCCATGTTTTTGAGGTTCCAATAGCTGTTTTTTCTGCAGCAGCCTGTGCTGAAACGAATTGGGTTCCCGCAGTTGCCAACACCAATACTGTAAAGAGTGTTTTTGACCAATTGATGTATTTTGAAATTGAATTTTGCATAATAAATGATTTAGTAATGATTAAAATTTGAATCCCAGCCGGACATTCCAGAAAACACCGCTTTTGGCATCCTGAATGATATCTTCGATAAAAGGTCCTTTGTGGAAATACTGAAGTCCGCTCACCAAAGAGAAATGTTTGTTGAAATTATAGGTAAAGCTTGTTAGATAAGCCGTTCCGATATACCTTTTATCTGAGCTGCTTCCGGGACGGTTCAATGCTCCGCTTGGCCGGTAAACGCCATCATTCAGGGAATATCGCCAGTTGAAGACAACATCCATCTGCATTTTGAGTCTGGAAGTCAGATCAAGGGTCATATACGGGTGAATATCAATTAAATTGACGGGTCCCACCTGCGGGCTGAAGCCGAAATACCCTCCTTTCGGATATAAAGGATTAAATGTATTGAGCTTGCCGTCATTTTTACAATGATCTCCTGATATATAGTCGTTTCTCAGATTGATGCTTGGCTTGAATGTGAAGTTTTCAAAGAGATATCCTACATCCACAGAGCCCGTCCAGGCACTAATCTTTTCGTTTCCAAAGCGTCCGAACTGATAGGCCGCTTCCAGGTTATAGATAAATCCGCCGCCATATTTCCAGAGTCTTCCACCAACTGTGTGGCGCTTTTCTCTTGCTGTTCCAGCTTCAAAAACAGATTCATCTCTACGGATTCCGAGATAATACAGATCCAGATTTCCGGCTTCAGGAATAATGATTTTGGAATAAAGCCCCCAAAGATTAAGCTGCTTTGAAATGGTATTATCAAAAACGCCGGTATTGACAGAGTCTGCCATCATTGCGAAAGCATCTACGGAAACATTTTTATAGGAATACATGATTTTAGCTCCTGTAAAAGACAACCTTGCATTCGGTCCTTCCCTTACAGAAATTAATCTGCCGGACCCGTAGTCCAGCTCCTGTCTTCCCAGTCTCACTATCAGCTTCTGGTCTTGCTTATTCACCAAACCTGCATCCAGAAAGAGATTCTGAATACTCAGCTGGTCTTCATCAATCCCTCTTGAACCGTTTTTTCTTCCATTTTGCAAAGCACTTCTGATCTGTGAAAATATTCTGAAGTTTTTCCCGAAATGCCAGTCTGCATGAAGGTCATAGCGTTGGAGGAAAAAGTCGTTGTGTCCTATATTAAGCCGTCCCCAATCTTCGTTGTTGAAATCCACATATTCATACCTTGCCTCGCCACCCCATGAGAGATAGATATCTTTCTTTTCATTGAGAGGGAGATATTTAATGTTATCATAAAAGCTCTTTGTGGAATCTTTCAGGTATTCATAATTTTCGTCATACCGCAGAAGTTTAAAGCTCTGGGAGGATAAAGTTTCAGAACATAAAAGAACTGTTATGAAAAAAGCTTTTAAAAACAGTATTGAAGGTGCAGATTTCAACATTGAAAATGGTATATAGATTTTAATGGTTCAGCATATGGTGAGCATAGTGGATCCCTAATCCGTAAGAACTGCCATATTTTTTCATAAGGTCAGTTACAGGACCATAGGTTTCCTGGCGTGCCCAGTCTCTCTGAAGTTCCAGGATATACTGAATGGAAGTCATGGGCTTTACTCCTGAATGGATCATTCTCTGTACCGCTCTTTCGTGCGCTTCATCGCTTACATCACCACAGGCGTCGGTAATGACATACACGTCATAGCCCTCCTCAAGTGCAGACAAAGCTGGTCCTACGATACAGACACCTGTCCAAAGCCCCGCGAAAACCAGTTTTTGCTTCTGGGTTGCTGTAATAGCTTTATATGCGGCTTCATCTTCCCATGTATTCATCGTTGTTCTGTCGATATATCCTGAAGTTGCCATAGGAAATGCTTCCTCAATTTCAGGGAAAACGGGACCTGAAAAACTTTGTTCGGCAACTGTGGTAACGATAGTCGGAACATTGAATATTTTAGAAGCTCCACACAGTACTGCAACGTTATTGCGCAGCTCATTCATGGAGATACTTTTGGTGGCAAATGCCATTTGTCCTTCAAAATCAATTAATACCAGTGCATGGTTTTCAGGAGAAAGTAGTTTTGATGATGGTTTCATAAAGTTTATTTAGATGTTATTTAGTTTGAATTTTATTGCTTAAGAAATTTTAATAATTCTTCATTGAATTTGTCTTTTTCTTCGAGGAACAGTGCATGTCCGCTGTTTTCAAAAGGAATAAGCTTGGATCCTTTAATAGCTTTGTTCATTTGCTCTGCTAAAGCATAAGCCACTATCCTGTCCTGTTTTGCCTGCATGATAAGGGTCGGAATCTTGATTTTGGGTAAATCTCCACGAAGGTCTTCGTCTCTTAAAGCGATTAAAGCCTGCTCCATTGCATAAGCGGAGGACTGCATTTCAATCCCTCCCAGCCAGGTACCTACACCTGGTGAAACAGAAGTTGCGGATAAAACAAATCTTTCACCTATCGTGTTCAGTAATCCCGGTCTGTCTACGCTTACAAGGTCTACCCATTTGGTAATGTCTTCTTTCGTAAATAAAGGATAAGGATAATCCGGTTTTTTGGTATGAACAGGGGCAGCAGCAGCGAACAATGCCAATTTACTGACATGGGCACTGTTGTATTTCGCCACGTAATGCAAAGCAATCGCACCACCCATAGAATGGCCGCCCAACGTAGCATCTTTGATATCCAATTTGTCTAAAACAGTTTTGATATCAGAAGCAAACTGGTCATAATCATATTTTCCATAAGGCTTGTCCGACTGGCCAAACCCTCTCAGAGTGATTCCTATAACCCGATAACCCGCTTTGATTAAAGGAAGATACTGATACTCCCACGAAACATCACTTACCGGATAACCGTGGATTAAAACAACTGGCTTACCTTCTCCAAGGTCGGAAATATGAAGCCTTACATTAGGTTCCACTTCGATATATTCTGCTCTGGCTTTTGTGGATTTTGCCGTATTTTGAGCATTGGCACCAGTTAAGAATACCGTTGACAATAGCACGGCGGCACCAAGAATTGATTTTAGTTTCATAATGATGATATTTAATGGCTGATTTTTGACAGATTTATTGTAAACATGTCAAAGTGGTATTGAATCAGCTGCCTTCCCTAAAAGGTTCTCCATATAAAAAGAAGACAGCAGATTCAAAAAAGAAATTATCTTTTTAGTAAATATTTATGCTGCCCTTCAAGAATGAGTTCAGATTTTTGGTTATAGACTCTCACTTTTGTGGTCACTATACCTTTGTCTTCCTGTGGCGTTAAATCGGTAATTTCCAACGAAGAATACAGCGTATCTCCTGAATGTACCTCTTTCAAAAAATGACATGATAATTCTAAAAAAGCAATAAAAACACTTCCGAAGTAATGAGGCAAAAGAGTGGCACCCGGTGCGGTAAAAGCCAATACCTGCAACCCGTGAACTACCGGAGCTTCATGGCCGTATCTTTTTGCATATTCCACATCGTAATGAATCGGATGATTATCACAGGAAACCGTTTGAAAAGCTGAAGCATGTGCATCGGTAAGAGTCCTGCTTGGCGCTCTGAACACTTCACCTACTTTCAGTTCATCGAACGTACGGGCCGGAACAATAGCAAAATCTTCAGGATTGAATGCCGGTTCGTGAGTTTTTGAGTTTTCCATATTTTTTGGATTTGAATGGAATGATGATTATTCTGTAATAAAGGCTAAAATATCTTTGTTGATGGTTGGATGCTCTGTAGTCGGCATCCCGTGAGGGAATCCAGGATATGTGATCAGTTTTCCGTTCTTCAGTAATTTGGCTGATTTGATCGCTGAATTTTCAATCGGTACAATCTGGTCATCCTCACCGTGAAGAACCAATACCGGAATATCAACTGCTTTTAAATCTTCGGTTAAATCGGTTTCTGAAAAGGCTTTGATCCCATCATAATGTGCTACGATTCCTCCCATTAATCCCTGCCTCCACCAGTTTCTCTGTACGCCATCTTTTACTTTG
>NZ_QGTV01000041.1:0-12319 GCF_003182335.1 Chryseobacterium sp. AG844
ACTCCTGCGCTCCCTCTAATTGGGACTGCAAAGATACAAACTCTTTTTTAACTGGCAACTTTTTTTAAAAAAGTTTTAAAGTTTTTTTCGTCCGTCTCTTTCTTGAAGTAATATCGTTTCTGCCTATCTAAAGGCGCTTCTGCGCTACTGTTCTACTCTCGTTTTCAGTGGGGCAAAGATAGTAACTTCCTACAACGCAAAACAAGTTTATTTAACATAAATTTTACATTACGGTGATATTTGTTCCTAAAGAACTGGGTAGCAGGGGGAAAAATTTTAAACATTTGTTTGGAGAATCGGGGTGAGAGCGTGGGAGTGTGGGAGTGTGGGAGAGTTTGAGGGTTTGAGGGTTTGAGGGTTTGAGGGGAGAGAGGGATGATTCGGGATGCGGAATGCGGGGTTTGGGGTACTATGATCAAATAAGGTATATATTTATATAATAGAGAGACTAGGCTATATAAAGAACGAGCTCCTTCGATTGAGCTTGGGATTATAATCTGCTTCTATTGATGGAAGATTATATATAATGAAGGGAGATTGTTGTTTTTTATGTATGGGGATGTTCATTGCCCGCAGATCTCGCAGATTTACACAGATAAGAGGGGCCTGCTTTATTATATACATTTATATTATATATAGAATGGGAAGGATGGAAATGCTAAAGAGTATATTTATATATAATATAGAACAATAAGATTTAACTCCTGTACCCGTAATTAATTATAATGCTTCGACTCAGCTCAGCATGACATGGCTAATACTAACTGCTAAAAGGCCTTAGACATTATACTGGCATTTTACTTCCTTTAAGGCTCTTGTAAAGAAGTTGGGATTCCTGCGGAATGATACAAGGGGAATAGAGATTTGTACTCAATAATATGTTTCCATAGAAATCTGCAATATGAAAATTCAATACCAATGTTCCTTTTCTACCTAAAAACCCGAAACTCATCATTCATAATTTATAATTTATAATTCCCCCTCCACTAGCCCTGATAGCAATGGTTACCCCGCAGCTTGCTTCGAAGGGTGGGTGGGTTTAGGTGTGGGGGACCCTTCGGCTTCGCTCAGGGTGACAGCGTGGGAAAGCCTCGGCGCGAGGAGTATGAATGGATAGCAGGAAATAGCTCCTAATAAAGTTCGAGAGTTGGAGTGCTAGAGTCTGGGTGGGTTTGAAGAAATGGCAACAAGATTATACTATATATAAGATAAGCTTAATCAAACAATCTAAGCTGCTGGTCGCGGGTTCCCGTGAAGTTGGCAGTGGAAAGCTTTGGAAATTCTTTGCCTTCAAAAAACTTCTTTCTGCCGATCTTAAAGGTGGTATGAATCATTTCTGCAATATTTCCCACTCCTTTTTGTCTTTCAAAATATCTTTTATCTCCAAGTTTTCCACCCCGCATGGATCTGATGAGATTTAAAACTTTTTGTGCCCTGTCCGGAAAATGAGCTTCAATCCAGTTAACAAAAACAGGTTCTACGGTATCATTTAAGCGTACCAAAGTATATCCGAAACCTAAAGCACCGGCATCCGAAATGGCTTTCAATATATTTAAAGGTTCATCACTATTGAGTCCCGGGATAATGGGCGCTACCATAACATGTACGGGAATATTGTTTTGGGAAAGGATTTCTACTGCTTTTAATTTATTTTTTGCAGAACTCGTTCTCGGCTCCATCTTGCGTCTCAATTCTTCGCTGATGGTTGGAATGCTTAGAGAAACTGACACCAGATTTTGTTCTGCCATAGGTTTTAAAATATCAAGATCTCTTAATACCAGAGCATTTTTTGTCAGAATATTGACAGGATGTCTGTAATCAAGACAGAGCTGCAGTAATTTTCTGGTAATTTCAAATTGCCTTTCCGCCGGCTGATAGCAGTCGGTGTTTCCGGACAATAGAATCGGGGCAGCTTTGTATCCTCTTTTCTGAAAAAATTTCTCCAGCAACTCAGGGGCATTTTTCTTTACCATGATTTTTCTTTCAAAATCAATTCCGGCACTATAACCCCAGTATTCGTGGGTTGGCCTTGCAAAGCAGTAAGAACAACCATGTTCGCATCCCTGATAAGGATTCATCGAATATTCCATTGGAAGGTCTTCACTTTTGACCTGATTGACAATGCTTTTGGGAAATACTTCCGTAAAAGAAGTCTTTACGGTTTCGAAATCTTCATCTTCTGGTTCATAGGTATACCTGTCGAAACGATTGACAACGTTTCGCTGAGCTCCCTGACCTTTTATGAAATTTTCGTTTTGCATTCCGGTGTAAAATTAGAATGGAATTTTTATAAAATAATGAGTTTTAACATTAAAGTTTTCCACAAAAAAAATCCAACACTTTCAAAAGCGTTGGATTTAAACATAATTAAATATATTTTTTTACTACTTCAGCGCGAATAATTCTACTCCATGAGTTTCATCATCATTATTTTTTTCATCAAAGTGTCTGTGATAATCCGAATAGGAATCACTATATTTTTTATCTTTTTTAGTCAAAATTTTTTTAATGCTTATTAAACTCAATACTGCCAAAAGACCAACTCCTCCTGCCAGTAAAACTCCAACTTCTTTTTTCATATTTTCTCTGATTTATTATTGATACCATTGCAAAAAGCATACCTATTTTATTTTTTTTAATTATAAATTTTGTTAACATTCAACTTTATTTTTAGGAAAATTACAATCTGCTATTTTTCTTATATTTAGGATAGCAATGGTTTAATTATTGTACTTAAAAATAAAAATATTATTATGGAAAATCCAGAAAACATTGACAGAATGACGACCTTGAGCCAAGTGATGAAAACGCTTTCTGAACGAGGAATACACAGGGAGTTCAGAATGAACGAAAAATGTGAAATGAAGTTTGAAAATTCTGAGAAAGTGTATCAACCCTCTGAACTGGTCATTTTAAAAACTTATCGCTTCGAGGGAGACAGCAATCCTGATGATAACGCCGTACTTTATGTAGTGAAGGACAATGCAGGAAATCGTGGGATGATTATAGATTCTTATGGTGCAGACAGCAATTATCCAGGTGAAGAATTTGATAAATTTTTAAGAGATATCCCTATTCAGGAAAGTGATGAATTCAATTTTTAACAACTCAATCACATATTAATTTTTTAAACCATTAAGGTTGTTTTCAATTAAAAACTGTACAGTGGTTATGACTGGCAGCCAAAGGATCTGTCTTAATGGTTTAAAGAATTATTCTTCAGTTTTTCCCTTTTTTCTGAACATATTATTCAGGAAGCCTTTCTTTTCTTTTTTCTTTCCTTCCGCACTGGGAGTTTCTTTTTTATTTTTTATTTCCTGTTTTATTTCTTTTACCGATTGTTTCATGTCCTTTACAGAAGAAACTGCTTCTTTGACTTTCTTTTCTGTTTTTTCAACATTTTTACCGATCAGGGTTTTCTTCAATCCCTGCTCTATTCCTCTCCAGAAGAGATTAAAGAAAGACTTTGTGGGGTCACGTTCCACATTTTCTACAGTAACGGCTTCCGGAAAGCGCCCTGAATCCGATCTCAGAAAAACATTGGCAACAGCAGTCAAAAAACCTTTTTTCTCATGATTATTCTTATTTAATACAGCAATTTTTAAGTCTTTATGTTTAAGATTAAAGGTTCCGTGCAATCCCGCAGGGTTTCCTTTGAAATTAAAAAGCATTTCCTGAATAGTTCCTGCAGTAGCTGTCACATGAAGATAAGGTCTGATAAAAGGATTGATTCCATTTGCCGGAAGACCGGTTGTTTTTCCGGAAATAGCAAATCTATCATTATGATCTGCCACATCAAAGTTCCAGTTGACAGAAAGTGGTGACAGATTCATGAAAGAACAATTGATGTTAATATCTACTTTTGTTGGCTTTCCTTTAATTTTAGCTGAATTCAGGTTTTTAACGTTCATATTAAAGTTGCTGAAGGTCAGTTTTCCCGGCCCCATACTTTCCGGAGTATCTTCTTCGTAGACCAGGACAGAGTTTTTCAGATCCAGGTTATGAATGGTCATCGGAATCTTAATAGAACGCAGCATTTTAGAATATAATGCTTTTATTTTTGGATCGTCCTTAGGAATTTTACTTCTGAAAATATTGGCATTTGCAGACTCAATGCCTACCTGTGAGGCGTTTATCATTTTATTATGAGAAAACAGATCCCATTCTCCTTCTGCAGTGATTTGTCCGGCTTTTATATCATAGAGATCTCTCTCAACAGGTATCATTTTGATAAACTGCGCTCTTGAAACGAGAGGTTTCATGGCAAAATTGTTAATCTGCACCTTATTTTTATTCAGCTTAAGAAGCCCAAGGCTCATGTTGTAAAACTGAGTTTTATAAGCGAGGTTTCTGGTGGTGATATAATAATCTTTCACTTTGAAGGACATTCCCGGCTGATTGGGTTTAGGTGATAATTCAATATTATTTACCGTTGCATTAAGATCGTGGAAAGTCAAAGGCTGTTTTCCTTTATCATAAGTAATGTTTGAATTTTTTAAAGATGTTTTTCTTATAATAAGTGATTTAATAATACCAGGCTCAGGAGATTTACCGGCTGGTTTTTCACCTGCTTTAAAGGTTCCGTTTACATTTTCTACAAGAAGATCCTTGATATCAACATTCAGCTTTTTGTCAATGAATTCCAGTTTATTGATATTAAAAGCAATATGATCTGTTTTTAACACTACTGCTGCTTTTCTCTCTGCAGGATGTCCTGGTGTCAGTACGACGTCCCTGACTTCACCGTTTGCAGGCTTCAGCGCAAGACTTCGCATTGTAATATTCTGAGCATTGGAGTATTCAATATCCTTTCCGGCAATGGTAAAATCTTTGTAACCTATCGGAATAACCTGTTCAGAAGTTTCTTTATTAAACATCAGCTGATTGATATTTACACTAAGATTCCCTACTGACAGAAGATTATTTCCATCCGGTTTTGTGATCTTTACTATGGCATTATTCAGTTTTATATTTTTTAAATCAACTTCAAAATTTGATTTTTTTTCAGCTTTCTTAGTCTTTACTCCTGTATTATAGACTGTCAGAACAGGATTCTCAAAGTCTGCATTCGTAAGTGAAACTTTATTTTTGTTTAAAATAACATCTGTAAAATCCATTTTGGGAACTGCAAATTCAAATAATTGGGCCTTTTTAGGATAAAACTTTTTAAACTGAGCAAAAGAGAGCAGCGGAGTCAGTCTGAAATTCTCAACAGCCATCTGCCCGTTACTTGTATTGATACGGCTGATGGTAACCGCATACGTATCATCAGGACGAAGAAAGAATTTTTCTCCTTTGATGCTGTATTTGTCAAAAACGATGGGTAGTTTATTTTCTACAGATTCTTCTGTCATCTGTAAATTTTCTACATACAGATCCAATTGCTGTACCGATAGAAATTTCTGTTTGGTATGTCTGAAAACAGCAACTTTACCCTTGTTGATCCTGATATTTTCAAATAAAACCGGATTTCTTTTCTTTCCGGTTTTGCGGTCGACAGGCTTGGCAAGAATGACATTCAAATTAGGTTTAGCCAGCAAAAGGTCTGACGAGCTGATTCTTTTATTAAAAACAGCATCATAAATTCCGAAACGGCTTATTTTCAAGGTATCAATAGTTCCCTGCAAACCAATAACGTCTGGGTTTTGAGGACTTTTACTGTTGATGGTAATCCCGACTGCGAAGATATTTCCGGTTCCCAGATCCACATCAAGGGTTTTATAGGAAACTTTATAAGCAGTATTCTTTTTTATATACTCCGGAAGCTGGGTTTTGAGCCATATATTTAATCCGAAATTCGCGGCGAGAAGAATTACGGCCAGAATTCCGAACCCTATGAGTAAATTTTTAATCCACCTATTCATATCCTGATCTTGTTAAATGTAAGTTTAAATATAAGATTATTAAGTGCAATTTTTACTTTTTTATACTTTGTAATATTAAAATTAATATGATTTATTACTATTAAACAGGAAAATATTTCATTCTAAAATAACAAAAGACCATCTCAATAAAGATAGTCTTTTGCCAGCTAAAAAGGAAAACTTGTTGATTACAATAATTAAACTACTCTTTTATTATTTTTTTTGACACAGCTTCTCCTCGTCTGTTCTTAAAAAAAACAATATAATTTCCCTGCTGTAGATGAGAAACATCTATAACATTTTTTCCTGTATTAAGATTTCCGGCCAACGCAGTTCGCCCGTCAGAAGTGTACAAGACATAGGATATATCTTCTTTGGAAATTACATTGATTACGGACTTGACAATGGTTGCATCAATTTCAGCAAAAGACACCTTGCTTTTTGTCATATCATGTACTGCTAATGTTGCATTAGGATTATATCTGTAAGTAAATGTTACAGGCGTACCATATTCATTATTAAAGCTATCGACCAGATAATATTTCAGGACATAGTCCATTGGAAATGTTCCGGAACCGGTATCAGAATTCCACATGGTATAGCCGCTTGAAACTTCAGAATTTGCAGGAATATTGATTGCCGGTTTGGAATTTCCGGGATAAACTGCTCCTAACATTATAAATGGAAGACATGTATTCTGGTAACAGAACTGAAAACTGCTTCCGTCTGCATTGACAATATTCATAACCTTTGCGCGAACATTAATAGGAACAGCAGAGTTGTTTTTAATTTTATAGTGTAAGGTTGCCAGATTTTCTTCCGTACTGTTATAGGTAATGATACTTCCGTCACTTATTGGTGTCCCGTCTTCTTTTGCTAAACTAAGCTGAGCCTTTCCATAAAAAGACAGAAAAATAGACAGGAATATGATGTAATTAGTATTTTTCATAATTTTTAATTTATAAAACCAGGAAGCCGCGCTACAGCTTCCCGGATTGTGAGAAATTACTTAATAATTAACTTTTTAATAACCGGTTCCGCATCTTTTTCTTTAATAGAAACCAGATAAGTTCCTTTTACAAAATTGTGTACAGAAATCGGAGTATTAGGCTCTGCATTTTCTTTTTCAAGAATTATTCTTCCACTGACATCAAAAATTTTAATGTCTGCCTTTCCTTTTCCGTCAATTTTGAAATAGTCTTTTGCAGGGTTAGGATATAAGATATGTTCATTATTTGTCTTTTCAGCAGCATGAACCCCTAATGTTGTATTTATGGCAAATGGCCCTGCTGCATTAACAATTTCGCCGGTTGTACCATCCAATAAAAGCAAAGCAACTTTTATTTTATCCAGGTTATATGCAGTTGGAATATCTGCTGTAAATGTATAGTTTACAACCTGTCCGTCAGTTAGGGTGGAAGGTATAGATCCTGCCTGCCCGGCATATCCTCCCAACAGCATTCTGCCTACATGATCATAAACCATATCCGCAGCAGGCACCGGGTTGGGTTTACTTTCATATCCACCCATAGATGTAGTGCCCCCAGCATAGTAATTTGCCTGGTTATAGCCCGAAGTAGTGCCTTTTACTTCATCTTCTATAACTACAGCAGCGAATCTGAAGTTAGCATTTGTAAAGTTGGTTCTGAAAACAGCCGAAGCATTGAATGTAACTGTCCTTCCTACCAAGGAAGATGTAGCACTCAATGCTGCAGGAGCAATTATTTGTTTTCTTTCTGTGATGATTGGAGAAAAATCAGCATTACCAGGAATATCTAAACCAAATGAACTTCTATCTGCGTTCATAGTGGGAAATGATGAGAAATTTGTGCCCGTTGTATATGCTGTTATTTCCATAGGATCCGGGGCATTAACTTTTCCCCGATGTACAGCAATACCTATAAAATCATTAGACATATTATTTGTAGCATTATGCATTGCAACCGCCCCTCTCGGACACCAACCGCACCATGTTCCCGTACCCTCTTCAATTACTACTTTTTTAGGCGAATTTTGGCTGACAGTATTAAATGGGACTGAAAGTGTATTGTCTGCAGGAGCAGCATCCGCTGCTCCGTTGACTCCGGTAACAGATACAATAATATTTTTATTTACGACTGTAGAATAGTTTACGGCATTTGAATGCGTAATTTCTTTTTCCTGCCCAATAGCTAAAGGCGCCGCTAAGGGTATTACAGCAGAATGGTCTGTGCCATCATTCCAGTTAAGGGTGACATTATTAACACTTTGTGCCCCATTATTTTTTACAGTTGCTTTGATAAAATAATCCGTATTGGTCACTCCATATCGACTTAAAGATAAATTTTTAAGAGCTACATCATAATCTGCAAAACTTTTGACTTGGATATTATCCAAAATGAGATAATACTGATCTGTACAATCATAATGTCTGAAAGAAATATAAACTTGCTGCCCAATAAAGGAACTCACATTGATCACTCTGTTTTGAAAGCCACCTGCAGCCACAGTTTCTGTATACACAGGTGTGGAAGCAGTAATAGCTCCTGAAGCGTTGGTTGTTGTAACATATACTGAATACTTTTCGTTTGGATAATTAGAATATGTTGCCAAATTATAGACCAGATATGCATTAGAAGCAGTAACATTACTTAAGTTAATAAGCGGTGAAGTGATCAGATTGTTTGGCGTAAGCACGGTTCCACTCATATAAGAAAAGGAAGTCAATGATCCGCTTCCAAAGCCTGCATTTACACTAGAAACATTCATATTAGTCCATTGTTTCCCATCTCCGTCAATATCAGTACTCACCCATCCGTTGAGTCCTGCAGTATTAAAATCCTGACTGTAATAAGTCTGTGAGTAGTGTATCCCGAATATCAGGATAAGCACCGAAAATAAAATCTTTTTCATTTGTTTTAAAAATTTAAGTTTAGTAAATAATAGTTTTATAAAAATTCATAAGTATTGGATATGCCTATCTTTTCTTCTCTCACGTTCAGTACGGTTCCACTACCATCCATTACCATCACGATAATTTTAAGATGATCACGATGGTAATCTGAAGGAATAGAGTATTGAAATGATCGGGAGTATTCATTGGAAATTACTGTCTGGGAATCCGGAATATTTTCTCCAGCAACAGATGAAGTCAGTTTAGCCCGTAAAACATTATGGTGTACATAATCATAAATAGTAGGTGGCCCCAAAGCCGGAACATAATTCTTTTGTTTACCCACCAGCTCGTCTTCTACTATAAACGCAGCTATTTTAAGTCCTGAAAAGGCTTGGGCAAAAGAAATCCGGGCATCAACATTCAGAGTATTGCCAGATATTTCAGAGACTATTCTTATACCTATTTTACTGAAGGCTTTTAACTGAGACAACGGTAACGACATATCGGTATAATTTTCACTGTCATCCCACATTGTATTTCTGTTAATGAACATTGTGGGCCAGCCCAGATCCACCCCGGTTACATTTTTAAACTGCTCTACCTCAGCACTTACGGCATTCGACCACGGATCCTGCCCACTAGGGCCATGAATCCCGATAAAGACAAAACCATCATCGGTCTGCAGTCTCAGATTTTTGGCTCTGGCCCCTGCACGGGTACAGTTTCCACACCATGTACCAGTAAAATCTTCGTATAAAATTCTATGTTTAAAATTGACTCCGTCATTGATGACAGCATTTACAGATATAGGATTTGCAGGGAGGTTTCTGTATCGGGCACTGATAGTATAAGCTCCTTTCTCTACAGGCGTATAGATATTTCCGTTTATCAGCTGATTATTGACAAAAATTTCACTTTCTGAAGTAATGTCATTATTGAGATTATCCTTTATTCTGAATGTAAAGCTTTTTCCCAATAGTTTTTCGTTACCACCTTCTGAAGAAATGGTAAGATAAGTCGCAACAGTATCTCCTTCGTCGCTTGCCGATCCTCTACAGGAGGACAATAACAAAAAAAATAAAATCACACAATTTAGAAATAATAACTTTTTTTTCATTGTTTGTTGAATTTTTTAATAGGTTTAAATAAAAACTGAAATTTTATATGGAGTTGTTAATAAATATGTTTAAAATTTAAACATTAAAATTTTGATAAAATCAATGTTTTGACAGTTTTAATAAATATTTCGCATTAAAATTACATAATTAATTATATATTAGCAAAATAATATTTGTTTAATTATTAAAAACAACATTGACAATGAAAATGATTTTCTCAGGACTCTTCGTTTCTTGTTTAAGCTTTTTTTACGCTCAGGAAATGCCTAATGTCTCTTTAAATACCTTGTCAGGCGAAAGGATCAATTTTTCCAAAATAGACTCCTCTAATCCTGTTATTGTCAGCTTTTGGGCTACATGGTGCCTACCTTGTATGGAAGAACTTACCGCTATTAATGACAAATACGGAGATTGGCAGAAGGAAAGTAAGTTTACCTTACTGGCAGCTGCCACAGATGATGCCCGTACAGTTTCAAAAGTTAAAACTCTTGTCAAAAGCAAAGGGTGGCCCTACACAGTATTATTAGACTCTAACCAGACTCTTAAGAGAGCATTGAATATCAACAGTATCCCCCACACCATACTCATTCATAAAGGTAAAGTCGTATATTCTCATGTGGGCTACTCTCCCGGGGATGAAGATGAACTGATCAAAAAGATTAAAGAATACAATACCAGCAAATAATTATGCGAAAAAAAATAATTTATGGAGTGGCTCTATTAACCAGCATTCGTCTTTTTAGCCAGTTATCTGTAAATCTTGAATCCAATTCACAATACTATATTGATGACAGCAAAGTAAAACTCTCCGAAGCAGAAAAAGACCAAAGGCTAAGATCAAATAACTACCTTAATATCAGCTATAAATTAAAAAACTTCACAGCAGGAGCGCAACTTGAAGCTTACGAACCCCGAGCCTTACTCAATTATTCCCCGGTTTTGAGTAAAACCAGCCTGGGAACTTATTTTGTTAACTATAATAACGAAAAAGCGGGAGTAGATGTCACATTAGGGCATTTTTATGAGCAGTTCGGCAGCGGTTTAGCTTTACGTGTATGGGAAGACAAACAGCTTGGGATTGCAAATTCCCTGCTGGGAGGAAAAATAAAATATACAGATCCCAGCCAAACCGTTATCATGAAAGCATTAATAGGTAAACAGAGGTTAGGATTTAATCTTTCAGACGGATTAATAACGGGACTTGATACCGAACTGAATCTGGACAATATGATAAAAGCAAAAGACCTTCACACCAGTATCGGATTCAGCTATGTCAATAAATACGAGGACAATAAGGAAAACAGTAAATTCCCTAAAAACGTCAGCATCTATTCATCCAGAATGAAAATGGAATATTCAAATTTTGCAATGGAATTTGAATACCTTTACAAAACCAAGGACAATATCAAGCAGGTAAACACACTGGATCCAAATAATATATTTTCAGGCAATGCTTTTCTGCTTAACCTTTCTTATGCTACAGACCGGTTTGGAATCATTGCTGGACTGAGAAGACTGGAAAACTTTAATTTTTACTCACAACGGGACCAAATCGGAAATATTTACCATAATTCCGTGTTGAATTATATCCCTTCACTCACCAAACAATATGATTATAGCCTGGCCAATATTTATGTTTATCAGGCACAACCAAGGCTGTCATTTCTCCCTCAAAAGAAATCCGGAGAACTAGGTTCTCAGATAGATATCTTTTATAAGATAAAAAAGGGAACATTATTGGGAGGAAAATACGGAACTGATCTTTCTTTGAATATCTCAAACTGGTATGGATTAAAGGGAACATACAGATCATACATTAATGATATCCGTGACTATAAAACGGATTTTCTTGCATTAGGAGAAAAATATTACTCAGACCAAAGCCTTGATATCAGGACCAGACTGAATGATAAATGGAAGGTTGCCCTGGTATTTATTAACCAGTACTACAACACTTACAGAGTCGAAGAAACAAGTGGAGAAGTAAAAGCACAGACCCTTATTCTGGATAATATGTACAAATTTTCCAAAAGTTCTATGAAACTGGAACTGCAGCATCAATGGGCAAACGGCTACCATGGAAATTGGGCTGCCGGTCTTTTCGAATATAATTTTAACAAAAACTGGTCGATCTTCGCCAATGACCTTTATAATTACGGAAATTCTGATAAAGAAAAGCAAATGCACTATTACACAGGAGGGCTGGTTTTTAGAAAAAACAGTACAAGAATTCAGGCTTCTTATGGCAGACAAAGAGGAGGATTGCTTTGTGTAGGCGGTGTTTGCAGATTTGTTCCTGAGAGTGCCGGTCTTTCTTTGGGTATTAGCACCAGTTATTAATCACATATATTCAAATTAGTTTAATAAAATGAAATTTAGAAACTGGTTTTTATTAATTCTACTATTTTTAGCGACAGGAATTAATGCGCAGATAAAAAATCCTGTAAAGTTTAAATTCACCA
>NZ_QGTV01000042.1:0-11832 GCF_003182335.1 Chryseobacterium sp. AG844
GCTAACGCGGGAGAGTAGGCCGCCGCCAGTTTTTATTTTATTTTTAAAAAATCCTTTATCATTGTGATAAAGGATTTTTTTGTTTTATACCCAAGTTAAGCTTATAAGTAATGAGCAATGAATAATAATTGATAAACGATACATCAATCAACTATGATTGATCAACTATCACTTATCATTTATTACTTATGCTGGACAGCATACACTCCAATTGTCACTCCGTAGGAGTCTCAACAAAGTATTAGCACATAACTCAAGTATTACTTTTACCTTTTTAATCCTTTAAAGACTATAATAAAGGAGGCTGGATTCCTGCGGAATGACACAGTAGGAAAGAAGCAGGCCAAATAAAAAGAAAGACGCCATTGCAACCAATAACTCCATTGAAAGATAACCACGGAATCCGTATCCCGAACTTCGTTACATCATTTTATAATTTATCATTGATGATTCATTCACCATCCTAGCCCCGATAGGAATGGTTACCCCGCAGCAGGCATGAAGACCTGCGGCTTTACTCAGGGCGGGAGCGCAGGCGCGAGGAGTATGAATGGATAGCGGGAAACAGCTCCTGATATCTCAAATGGTGTTAAGTAAACTATTTCCTTCTATTACCCCGTTTTCCTCGAATAAATTCAATAAGTTTGTACTAGTTTTCCAAAAATAATTACAATGTCAGGAAATATTCTGATCATCGATGATGAGATCAAACTCCTTAAATTACTAGGAATGATCCTTTCCCAAGAAAATTTTAATGTAAAAGAAGCTTCTACGGCGCGTTCGGCAATGACGATGCTGGAGCAATATGAATTTGATGTTGTTCTGAGCGATGTTCGTCTGCCTGATGCTTTTGGGGTAGAGCTGGTAAAGGCTATCAAAACCAAATATCCACAGCTTGAAATTATCCTGATGACGGCATTCGGTAATATTACGGATGCTGTACAGGCTATGAAGAATGGTGCTTATGATTATCTGGTGAAAGGAGATGATAATGAGAAAATAATCCCATTGGTGTATAAGGCTCTTGATAAGGTAAAAGACAATAAATCGAGGGTTGCTCAGCAGGCTGTGACGAAAGGGTTTAATCAGATAATAGGTAAATCACCACTTATTTTGCAGGCTAAGAAACTGGCTGAAAAAGTAGCTTTAACGGATGCTGCTGTTCTTCTTACAGGGGAAACCGGAACGGGTAAGGAAGTTTTTGCGAGTGCCATTCACGAAGGAAGTGACAGGAAGAAAAACAGTTTTGTAGCGATCAATTGTTCAGCATTCAGTAAAGAAATTCTGGAAAGCGAGCTTTTTGGTCATAAACAAGGTGCTTTTACTGGAGCTTTGAAAGATAAGAAAGGATTGATTGAAGAAGCTAACGGAGGAACTCTGTTTTTGGATGAAATCGGTGAGATGCCAATAGAACTTCAGGCAAAACTGCTCAGAGTTTTAGAAACCAGGGAATTTATCAAAATGGGTGAAACCAAAGTTTCTAAATCTGACTTCAGGTTAATTGCTGCTACCAACAGAGACCTGATAGATGAAATAAAGCAGGGAAATTTCAGAGAAGACCTTTATTTCAGGCTGAATGTCTTTGAGATCACGCTTCCGCCATTAAGAGAACGAAAAGAAGACCTGAAAGCTATTGCCAAGCATTTTATAGATATTTTTTCTCATAAACTTCATCTGACAGGAGTTCAGGTAAATCCTGATTACTATAAAGTACTGGAACGAAACGACTGGAAAGGAAATATCCGTGAATTGAGAAATGCCGTGGAACGCAGCTTGATTTTGATGGATAACAATATCCTTGACGCAGAAAGTCTTCCCCATTATTCGGAAAAAGCTGTTCCTGAAAGTGATTCTTTAAGTATCAGATCACTGGAAAAAATACACATACAGAAGGTTCTACAGTATACAAAAGGTAACAAGGCAGAAGCTGCCCGTTTACTGGAAATCGGTATTGCCACATTGTACCGTAAACTTGAAGAATACGGATTAAAATAAACCTTTTATCATTTTAATAAAGAGCCTATCATTTTGATAGGCTTTTCTGTTTTTATATGGTTTTGTGTTTTGTATTAATATGTTGTTAGTCAATTAATTGACTGTTTGTTTTTCAAAATGGACTTTCTTTTGGCATATAGTCTTCGAATAAAATATTTAAAAATGACAATTTCAAGAAAAACGTTTAAAAAACGGGAGCACTCGACTTTTAGTCTGCTGATTGTATCGTACGTATTGTTGACCCTTTTAACCCTAATGATTAAAATATGATGCTCATAAGTTTAATTCTGCTTTTTGCAGTATTGTTTTGGCTTTTGTATAAATCAGTTGAATTTTTTGATAGAATATAAATTATGTGGAGTTTATTTTTCCTCTCAATACTTGCCTTTGTGTATATCTGTTATGTTTTAATGAAACCTGAAAAATTTTAATTAGTCATGAATACAGAGATTTTAGGCATTATAGCAATGTTTGCTATCACATTAGTTATCGGAATATTTTTAGGGAAATATATAGCTAATGTCTACGGATACAAAAAGACTTTTCTGGATCCGGTTTTTGAACCCATTGAAAAGTTAATTTATAAAGTTTCGGGAATTAATCCTGCCCGCCAGATGAACTGGAAACAGAATATGTATGCCATGCTGGCGATCAATCTGGTTTGGTTCATCATAGGTTTCCTTCTTTTGCTGAATCAGGCATGGCTTCCTTTGAACCCTGATGGGAATCCAAATATGTCACCCGATCTGGCTTTTAATACTACCATTTCATTCTTAGTGAACTGTAATTTACAGCATTATTCAGGAGAAACAGGAGTAAGTTATCTGAGCCAGCTTTATCTGATGTTTTTACAGTTTGTTACGGCTGCAACGGGAATGGCGGCAATGGCTGTCCTTTTCAAGGCTTTTAAAGAAAAAACAAGTACCGAACTTGGGAACTTCTACGATTTTTTCACCAAATCAATGGTCAGAATTCTGGTTCCGGTAAGTGTAATTGTTGCTTTAATACTTTCTATTAACGGAAGTCCGATGACTTTCGAAGGGAAAGATCACATTATAACACTGGAAGGCCAGAAAGCAGATGTCTCCAGAGGTCCGGTATCAGCATTTGTTGCGATCAAACATTTGGGAACTAACGGAGGTGGATTTTTCGGAGCCAACTCTGCGCACCCGCTTGAAAATCCTAATTATATGACCAATATGACAGAGATGATCGCTCAGATGATCATTCCGTTTGCATTGGTATTTGCACTAGGTTTTTATCTGAATAAAAGAAAACTTTCATGGGTGATTTTTACGGTAATGACGGTCGGTTTTCTGGCACTTACCATTCCGAATATCGTGAATGAAACAGGAGGAAATCCTCTGATTACCCAAATGGGTGCAGACAAGAGTCTGGGAGCTATGGAAGGTAAAGAAATCCGCTTTGGAAGTGCTGCTTCAGGATATTGGAGTATTGCCACTACTGTAATTTCTACAGGTTCTGTGAATGCAATGCACGACAGTACAATGCCTCTTTCGGGGATGAATGAGCTGCTTGCCATGATGATCAATTGCTTCTACGGAGGTTGTGGAGTCGGAATTCTGAACTATTTCATCTTTATCATTCTGGCTGTGTTTATCAGTGGTCTGATGGTGGGACGAACCCCGGAATTTATGGGTAAAAAGATTGAAGCCAAAGAAATGAAAATTGCTATGATTGTGGCCTTATTTCATCCTTTCTTAATTCTTGCAGGAACAGCTTTAACGGCTTATCTACCGGAATTTGGAGCAAAAACATTGAACAACCCAGGTTTCCATGGTTTCAGTGAAATGCTGTATGAGTTTACTTCTTCCGCAGCGAATAACGGATCCGGATTTGAAGGGTTGGGAGACAATACACCCTGGTGGAATATCTCAACGGGAATTGTACTGTTACTCTCAAGATTTATCCCGATTATTGGACCAGTAGCCATTGCAGGTCTGTTGGCACAGAAGAAATATATCCCTGAAAGTTCAGGAACACTGAAAACAGATACGGCAACTTTCGGATTCATGACTCTGGCAGTGATTTTACTGATTGCAGCGTTGTCTTTCTTCCCTGCATTAACTCTAGGGCCTATTGCAGAGCAGATTCAGTATTTCTCAAAATAAATGTGAACATTAAAAATTAAAATCAATATTCAACCATTAAGGAAGCCGAAAAGTTAGGAAGCTAGTCTGACACTTACTGAAACGTTCACTTAATATTATCCATATCTATCCTTATTATCTGGCAGACCTTGATGGTTACTATTGATTTATAATGATATAAATTCTTTCAAAAAAATGAAAAATCAGTCACAAACATTGTTTCAAAAAGATTTGGTCAACGAAGCGATAAAACAGTCCTTCGTAAAGCTGAATCCGAAGATTATGTTTAAAAATCCGGTAATGTTCCTGGTGGAAATCGGAACCATCGTCATGTTTATCGTAAGCATGTTCAGCCTTACCGGTGATAAAACCCAGGGAAGCTTTTCCTACAACTTTTTAGTATTTATTATTTTATTTTTCACCGTCCTGTTTGCCAATTTTGCAGAAGCTATTGCAGAGGCAAGGGGAAAAGCGCAGGCTGATACCCTTAGAAAAACAAGGGAAGAAACTCCGGCCAAATTAGTGCTTAGTAATAAACCGGGATTCCAGGTAGAAACAAGACTGAAAATGTCTGCTGAAATGACTTTAGGCGATATTTTCCTTTGTGAAGCCGGAGATCAGATTCCGATGGATGGAGAGATTATTGAAGGTCTTGCTACCATTGATGAGTCTGCTATTACCGGAGAAAGTGCACCTGTCATCCGTGAAGCGGGTGGAGACAAAAGTTCTGTAACAGGAGGAACGAAAGTATTGTCAGACAGAATTAAAGTAAGAGTAACCACAAAACCCGGAGAATCCTTCTTAGATAAAATGATTGCCCTTGTAGAAGGAGCGTCAAGACAGAAAACACCCAACGAAATCGCATTAACCATACTTTTAGCAGGATTCACGCTTACATTTATTATTGTTACCCTCACTTTAAAACCTTTTGCAGACTATGCGCAGACTCCGATTACCATAGCAGCATTTATATCTCTTTTCGTTTGTCTTATTCCGACAACCATCGGAGGTCTGCTTTCTGCAATCGGGATAGCGGGGATGGACAGAGCGCTGAGAGCGAATGTGATTACTAAAAGCGGAAAAGCAGTGGAAACTGCAGGAGATATTGATGTATTGCTATTGGATAAAACCGGAACAATTACCATCGGAAACAGAAAAGCAACTCAATTTCACCCCGCCAATGGAATTCAGCTTGAAGAATTCATTAAAGCTTCTGCATTGAGTTCCGTAGCTGACGAAACACCGGAAGGAAAATCTATTATTGAACTAAGTGCTTTAAAACCTGAAGATTTATTAGTTGCTAATCCCACTTATATCGATTTTACCGCAGAAACAAGAACTTCAGGAATTGATTTTGAAGAAACAAGAATACGTAAAGGAGCTTACGATACAATAAAAAAACTGACTGAAAAAGCCGGGAACATCTTCCCTCAGGAAACCCAGGATGCAGTAACTAAAATTTCTGAAAACGGAGGAACCCCTTTAGTAGTGGCCGTTAATGAAAAAGTTTGGGGCGTTATCGAACTTCAGGATATCATCAAAACAGGAATTCAGGAACGCTTCCAGAGATTGAGAAAAATGGGTGTAAAAACGGTAATGGTAACCGGAGATAATCCTCTGACTGCAAAATTCATTGCAGAAAAAGCTGGAGTAGATGACTTTATTGCTGAAGCCAAACCTGAAGACAAAATGAATTACATTAAAAAGGAACAGCAGGAAGGTAAGCTGGTAGCGATGATGGGAGACGGAACCAATGATGCTCCAGCACTAGCTCAGGCCGATGTTGGGGTAGCGATGAACAGTGGAACGCAAGCCGCAAAAGAAGCCGGTAACATGGTAGACCTGGATAATGACCCTACAAAACTGATCGAAATTGTGGAAATAGGGAAGCAGCTGTTGATGACCAGAGGAACATTGACGACTTTCAGTATTGCAAATGACGTAGCGAAGTATTTTGCCATTATTCCGGCACTCTTTATCACTTTTATTCCTTCTCTGCAGAAGCTGAACATTATGAACCTTCACAGCCCGGAAACAGCCATATTATCAGCAGTAATTTTCAATGCGGTGATTATTCCGTTCCTGATTCCGCTGGCGTTGAAAGGAGTTGCTTACAAGCCCATCGGTGCCAGTGCATTATTAAGAAGAAACCTTTTGATCTATGGGTTAGGCGGAGTAATCGTTCCGTTCATCGGGATCAAAATCATTGATCTGGTAATCAGTTTATTCTATTAAAATTAAAAAAATGAAAAATCATATTGTTTCAGCATTCAGATTAACGCTTGTCATGTTGATCGTTACAGGTCTTTATCTGGCAGTGGTTTATGGAGGTTCTAAAATACTTCCTAACAATGGAAACGGAGAAATTGTTTATAATAAAGGGCAGAAGTTTTATGCCAATATCGGGCAGGAATTCAAATCTGAAAAATATTTCCACGGCCGTCCTTCTTCAGTCAATTATAACGCAGCAGGAAGTGGAGGAAGCAATAAAGGTCCAAGCAATAAAGAATATCTGGAAATTGTACAGAAAAGAATTGATACTTTGAAAATGGATAACCCTGAAATGGGTAATGCTAAAGTTCCTGTAGAATTGGTAACAGCCAGCGGAAGCGGACTGGATCCGGATATTTCTCAAGAAGGGGCTTTATACCAGGCAAAAAGAATTGCAAAAGTGAGAAGTCTTTCAGAGGAACTGATCAAAAGCTTGATTAATAATCAAACGGAAAAGCCTTTCTTAGGACTTTTCGGACCATCAAAAGTAAATGTTCTGAAGCTTAACATTGCTTTGGATCAATTAAAATAATAAATTTAATAACCAATAATCATGTCAAGGTTTAAAACCTTGACATGATTAACATACCTTAATAAAAGTGAAAAAATATTTAGTTATAGGAGCCGTATTGGGAATGTTTTTCTCAAAAGCCCAGTCATCAGATTCATTAAAAACAAGTAATAAAGTGACATTTTCCGCTTATGCAGAACTCTTTTATACCTATGATTTTAATGAGCCTGGAAATCATATTCGTCAAAACTTTTTGTATTCCTATAACAGGCACAATGAAATGAACCTTAACCTGGGATTGGTTAAAGCCAGTTATCAGAGCGAAAATATCCGTGCTAATGTAGCTTTAATGGCAGGAACTTACGCACAGGATAATATGGCTGCCGAACAAAATGCATTACGGTACGTGAATGAAGCCAATGTTGGAATCAGATTATCAAAAAATAAAAACTTATGGATTGATGCAGGGATCATGCCTTCCCATATTGGATGGGAAAGTGCCATAGGAAAAGATAATGTGAATCTGACAAGAAGTCTGGCCGCTGAAAACTCACCTTATTTCGAAACTGGAGCCAAAATTTCTTATACCTCAGATAATGGAAAATGGTTTTTAAGCGGACTGGTATTGAACGGATGGCAGAGAATAGCCAAACCTGAAGGAAACCAGAGTATTTCTTTCGGGCATCAGATAACGTATAAACCAAATGATAAGATTACTTTGAACAGCAGCTCATTCATAGGAAATGATAAAACAAAAGAGGACAAAAGGATGCGTTACTTCCATGATTTGTACGGAAGCTTTCAGCTGACAGATCAGTTTTCGGCTGTATTGGGATTTGATATCGGTGCTGAGCAGAAATCAAAAGGAAGCGAGCAGTATAATATCTGGTATAGCCCAAATGTTCAGATGAAATATCAATTGGACGGCAAATGGGCATTAGCGGGAAGACTGGAATATTATAATGATAAAAATGGGGTGATCATCAGCACAGATACGCCTAACGGATTTCAAACTTTCGGATATTCTCTGAATGTAGATTATGCTGTTTTCAAAAATGTAGTTTTCCGCACAGAAGCGAGAGGTTTTACTTCAAAAGACGTCATTTTTGCTAAAAATGATGAATTTAAAAAAGGAAATTTCTTTATAACGTCAAGCTTAGCGGTTTGGTTTTAAAAAAGAATTTAGCCACAGGAAAGTGCTTAAAGTAAAATTAAAAAGAATAAAATCAATGTCATCAGCAAAAGATTTTTTAGAACTGATTCAGAAGTCCCGCAAAGGAAAATTCAAAATTTATATCGGGATGAGTGCAGGGGTAGGAAAAAGTTTCCGTATGCTTCAGGAAGCTCATTCCCTTTTGCGAAATGGCATTGATGTAAAGATTGGCTATATTGAAACGCATGGCCGTGAAGAAACTGAAGCTCTTGTAGAAGGAATTCCTCAAATTGAAAGGAAATCAGTTTTTTATAAAGGAAAGAACCTTGAGGAGATGGATCTTCAGGCCATTATCAATGAACATCCTGAAGTCGTGTTAGTGGACGAACTTGCCCATACCAACGTAGAAGGTTCCAAAAATAAAAAAAGATGGCAGGATGTACTGGAAATTCTTGATAACGGAATCAACGTCATCAGTGCCATGAATATCCAGCATATCGAAAGCCTGAATGAAGAGGTAAAGAAAATTACCGGGGTAGAAGTAACAGAGCGGGTTCCGGATAAAATACTGGCGCTAGCAGATGAAGTAGTCAATATTGACCTTACGGCTGATGAGCTGCTGACCCGTTTAAAAGAGGGAAAAATCTATAAAAAAGAAAAAATTCAGACGGCACTTAGTAATTTCTTCCAGAGCGGACATATTCTGCAGCTTCGTGAGTTAGCTTTAAAAGAAGTGGCCACCCACGTGGAGAGAAAGGTGGAAACAGAGATCAAAACCGAAAATTTTAAGCCCATAAAATTCCTGGCCTGTATCAGCAGTAATGAGAAAATTGCTAAAACAATTATCCGTAAAACCGCCAGATTAGCCAGCTACTATAACAGTCCATGGACTGTTTTGTACGTTCAGAAGCCCTCTGAAAATCCGGAAAAAATTGCATTGGATAAACAACGGTATTTAATTAATAATTTTAATTTAGCACAGGAATTAGGTGCCAAAGTAGTCCGCATCAAAGAAAGCAGTGTTCACAACGGAATTCTGGAGTATGTGATTGCCCATAATATCACGACGGTCTGCATTGGAAAACCCCATGCCAGTTTCTGGCAGCGAATGTTGGGGTACAGCTGGATATATACCCTTATGAACAGGCTGAATGAAAGACAGATAGATATTATTATTTTATCTTAAAAGTAATGAAACTTAAAACGAAACTTACCTTAGGCGTGGGCCTTTTATTTCTACTGATCGTTCTGCTTTCAGTGATAGGTTCTGTATACATCAATAAATTAAAATCCGATACTGAAAAAATCCTTACGGCCAATTATAACAGCTTGGAATTTTCCAAAAATATGCTTTTGGCATTGGATAATATCAGTACAGACAGTACCGTTGCCATAGCAGATTTTCGAAAAAATAATAAGCTTCAGGAAAAGAACCTTACAGAATTTGGAGAAAAAGAAGCCACTCAGAATCTGAATCTCCATTTCAACAGCTACCTTAAAGCTCCCGATATCCATAAAGAAAAGCTTATCCGTGAAGATCTTTCGAAGATCATGTCTTTGAATATGAAAGGGATAGAACGAAAAAGTGATATTGCGATTATTACAGCAGAAAATGCCACTTTTTGGATCGTAAGTTTAGGAACCGTATGTTTTCTGATTGCTTTTATCCTGCTTTTCAATTTACCACAAACTATCGCAGAGCCTATCAATCAATTGACCTTCAGTATTAAACAGATTGCCGATAAAAACTATAGTGAGAGGGTTCATTTTAAAGGAAGTGAAGAATTCAACAGTCTGGCAGACTCCTTCAACAGTATGGCGGAAAAACTTCAGGAGTACGAAAGCAGCACGCTTTCCAAGCAGCTGATGGATAAAAAACGGATCGAAACGCTGGTTAACAATATGCATGATGCAGTGATTGGTCTGGATGAGAATCATTTTATCTATATGATCAATGATGAAGCTTTAAAGATCACCAATCTCCATAAAGAAGATATTATTGGAAAAACGGCTCATGAAGTAGCCATCAATAATGATCTGATGCGTGAACTGCTGAAAAATATCGACCATCCGGTAAAAGATCCGATTAAGATTGTCCGTGATAACAAGGAAAATTATTTCGAGCAGGATATTATACCGATCAATATTGTAAAAACAGGGGAAAAAGAAAAAAAGAATATCGGAAAGGTAATCCTGCTAAGAAATATTACCCCTTTTAAAGAACTGGATTTTGCCAAAACTAATTTTATTGCGACCATTTCCCATGAACTGAAAACCCCGATTTCTGCGATCAAAATGGGCGTTCAGCTTCTTGGAAACCAAAAGTTCGGAGAACTGAACGAGCAGCAGCAGGAATTGTTGAAAAGTATCAATGAAGACGGACAGCGTTTATTGGATATCACTGGAGAATTGCTGAATCTTTCTCAGGTAGAATCCGGAAATATCAGACTGACTATTGGGAAATGTTCTCCGAAAGAAATTGTACAGACTGCTGTAAAGAATGTTGAGAAGCTTGCTGAGCAGAAAAATATTTCCATCAGTACAGAATATCTTCTGGAAGATAACGATGCTGTGACTGCTGATTTTGACAAAACCGTCTGGGTAATGAATAATTTTTTAACCAATGCGGTAAAGCACTCTTTTCAGGACGAAAATATTAAGATTGTAGTAGAAAAGCTGGATTCTTTCATTCAGTTCAGTATTATTGATACCGGAAGCGGAATAGATGAAAAATACCACCGCCAGATCTTTGACCGTTATTTCCAGGTTCCCGGAGAACATCAGAATGGAACAGGACTCGGTTTGGCCATTTCGAAAAATTTTATTGAAAAACAGCATGGAGAAATCGGAGTGAAGAGTTCTTTAAATAATGGAAGTACATTTTACTTCAGACTGCCGGTTTCATAGGGATTAAATAACGTATTCAAACACCTTATAGGTTTTATAAACCTATAAGGTGTATTCATCTATTTGAATAAAAAAATCAGATCCTTCTCAATTAAAAACTAACAATCCTATTCTTTATATTTGCGATAAAAATAACAATGAGAAAAACTATAGGACTCTTATTATTTTCAGTTTTGCTAAGTATCCAGGTCTCTGCTCAGACATTCACGTTGGAACAGCTTAATGGATTCAACAAACTTACCATGGATGAGTTTAAAAAAGAGATGAAACAGCTTCAGTTCAAATTTTATGACAGAACAGAAGGCTTAGGTTTCCTCTTAACAGAATATGATTCCCCGGACTACACATCGAAAATCGGAAAGTTTGAATATGCTGAAGAAAAATCGGAAGATAGGATTGAATTTGAGTTTAAAGACAAGAAAGAATATGATAAGTACCTTAAGCTGATACTGGCAGCTGGATATAAAGAAACTGAGAAGGGAAAGATTATTACCAAAGAGCCTTATGTAGATTACTATAGAAATAAAGAACATATCAGGTTGATCTTGCCTAAAGCAGGGCAAAAAAATCCGTACACCATTATTGTTTTCAAATAAAATCTGAATTTTAATGTAGATTTGAAAAATATAAAAAAGGCTGTGAAATCTATCACAGCCTTTTTACATGAATATTGGGTAAGTTTAATCCTTAATAAACTTTTGTACAATTATTTTGTCTTTTGTGAAGGCTTTGAGAATATAGTTTCCTTTAGAAAGCTCAGAAACAGGAATTGAGTTTCCTTTTACATTTGACACTCTCCCACAAAGTGTGTAAGTTAAAAAGTCAAGGCTTGGATTTTATAATCTGAGCCTTTTTTCAAAAATAAGCATAAATTGGTTGAGAAC
>NZ_QGTV01000043.1:0-7652 GCF_003182335.1 Chryseobacterium sp. AG844
ACGGATATTGTCAATAGCCTTTGTTACCAGTACCGTTACGATGGTTTAGACAGGCAGGTGGAAAAAAGACTGCCGGGAAGGGACGATTGGGAATCTGTAGTGTATGATGCTGCCGACCGCCCGGTACTTACCCAGGATGTAAACCTGAAAAATAAAGGACAATGGCTAATGACCAAGTACGATGCCTTTGGGCGTGTTGCCTATACCGGACTTATTGCGGGTGGAGAAAGAGCCACCATGCAAAGCCAGCTTGCTTCTCAGGTAATCAGTGAAGACCCAACTGCCACAGGTTTTAACAAAAACGGGATTATGGTCTACTACACCAATAATTTTCTCTCCGGGTTTACTACGTTGCTTACCGTAAATTACTACGACTCTTACCCAAGAGATACCAAAGAGTTTCCTCCTGCAAAGATCCTTGAGCAGTACGTTATCAATGAGGACAGAGCTATTAACGGCGGCGTTTCTACAAAAGGTCTTCCCACAGCTTCCTATGTAAAAAACATTGAGGACGATAACTGGACGAAAACCTATTTCTATTACAATACCAAAGGGCTAAAGCTAGCAGAAAAAAGCTGGAACCATTTAGGTGGATATACTAAAAAGGAATTTCTGCTTGATTTTTCAGGACTAATCAAAAAAATTGTTACAAGACATAAAAGGCTTGATATAGATATTGAAAAAGTTATTACGGAAAATTTTGAATATGATGACCAGAACAGATTATTGATACACAATCATCAGGTTGATAATAACCCTGTGGAAATATTAACCCAGAATAAGTACAATGAACTTTCCCAATTGGAGTCTAAAAAAGTAGGCGGAGTAATTTCATCTTCTCCGCTTCAGCAAATAGATT
Source organism: Chryseobacterium sp. AG844 (assembly GCF_003182335.1). NCBI lineage: Bacteria > Pseudomonadati > Bacteroidota > Flavobacteriia > Flavobacteriales > Weeksellaceae > Chryseobacterium > Chryseobacterium sp. AG844. The sequence goes on from NZ_QGTV01000043.1 coordinate 860, forward strand.
ATAAGTATAATATCCGCGGTTGGCTTACCCAAATAAATGATCCCGCCAATCTGAATGGAAAACTTTTTGGATATAAAGTAAAGTATACAGATCCTGTCTATTCAAATATTGCTGCTGGCAGATATAATGGAAATATTGCAGAAATAGACTGGAATATGTCAACGGTCAGTAACCTTAAAAGATATAATTATACTTACGATAAGCTTAACAGATTAACTGATGCCGAGTATTCAGAGCCGGAAAAGACCAATCCGCATAACAAGAATTTTGATGAACGTTTGAGCTATGATTTAAACGGAAATATTACATTTCTGAAAAGAAACGCGATTCCTGTTTACGGTTCAACTTCTACTGTGGTAGATAATCTTGAGTATAAATATACCGGCAATCGCTTGAATCAAATTATTGAAAGCTCATTAAATGATACGGGCTATGAAGGAGGGAATAATACCATTGATTATGACCTGAACGGGAATATGATTAATATGAAGGATAAAGGAATTCAGACGATACAGTACAACTATTTGAATTTACCGGATTCCTTTGCAATTACCCAGACTAATCCTTCAGGACTTTTTATGAACAGTGGGCTGGATTATCTCTACCGTGCAGATGGTGTAAAACTTCGCAAAACCTATTCTAGTGCTCCGCCACGCGGGCAGACAAGCATTACGATGACAGACTACCTGGATGGCTTTCAGTATACCTATCGTGAAGGAGGTGGAATATGTCTTGAATGTCGTACTGAATCTGCTTTTGAAGAGCAGGCATATAAAAATACAGGTCTTCTGTTTCCTGGTATTGACTTAACCCCACAATGGAAACTTGATTTTGTCCCTACAGCAGAAGGATTTTACAGTTTCACAGAAAACCGTTATATTTACCAGTACAGAGATCACCTTGGGAATGCCAGGGTAAGTTTTGCCAAAAACAGCGAAGGTGTTCTTGAAGTTACAGATACCAACAATTATTATCCTTTTGGATTGAATCATATTGAAGGGATGCTTAGTTCTTCTAATTTTGGAGGTTATTATAGTTACAAGTACAATGGTAAGGAACTGCAGGAGACCGGTATGTATGACTATGGAGCTAGACTTTATATGCCGGATTTAGGTAGATGGGGTGTGGTGGATCCGTTGGCGGAAACTTCAAGAAGATGGTCGACCTATGCTTATGCATTTAATAATCCTTTAAGGTTTATTGACCCGGATGGAAGAGCAGCTTTTGATTGGGTACATAATAGAGAAACAAATAGTGTTTATTGGAATGAAAATGCAACAAGCCAAGCAACAGCAGGAGAAAATGAAACTTATTTAGGTAAATCTGGGACATATACAACGGAGAATGGGTCTACAACCGCCTTAAATTCTGATGGTTCATATACCAATAACTCTTTATTGGGAGGAATGGGGATAATGAATAATTTAGATCCTTTAATTCAAGCGGGTGATTCCGCATCAGCAATGAGTGTCGCTGCTTTTGGTACTCCTGATAATGGTTCGTATATAAGAGAAACTCCTGCATCCAATTCAACGGAAGCAGCAATGGGAAATCCATCGGGGCAGTTAGCTGTTGCGGGTCTATATGGATTGCAAGGAGCAGCTGCAGAAATTGGATTTTCTAAGGCATTAGGAGCAGTAGCAAAAGTTGCAACTACTTCAGATGGGTTCTTATTTGGAAGTATTAATATGAAAGCTCCTTTTGATATTCCTGCTCAAAGATTTGGGCAAATGTCTATTGGGAAGAGTGATTTCTGGGGTGTAAGAGTTGGAACTAGTGAATTTGCAAATAGAACAGTAGTGGCAATAAAGCAAGAGTGGAATCCTTTAACTCAATATACATCAGGTATAGTTCCTAAAGGAACTCCAATTAAAATAGGAATAGTTGGACCTCAAGGTGGAGGATTTTATACAGGAGGCTCTATCCAGTTTTTGACAGAATCTAAAAGTGTAGTAAATCAAGTAACTAAAATTATTCCTCGTTAAAAATTATGAAACTTGAAACCCCAATAAGTTTTAGACTAAAAATAAATCTTCCAAATAAAAAAGAAGTTTTATATCACGATCTATACGAAATTTGTCAAGGTTGTCCGGAAGTTGGAAAATTGTCTATTGATGGAAATCTGATAAAAAGAGAAATATTTGGAGGTCCGTTATTATATGAGAATGGATTTATTTATATTCCTTGTTTTAGAAAAAAATGGTTTAACTCTGGATTTTATTTGGTCAAAATAAATACTTCTACATTAGAATTTACTGTAATATCAGATATGCATCAAATAATAGATTTAATAAAAATCGAGAATGATAGTATTTATTTTTATGATAACTTAGAACAAAGTGAGATTAGAGAAATCTCTTTAAAAAAAATTACTCATTAATATTTCAAAAATGAAAAACTTATTGTTTTTTTTGACTTTAATATTAAGTTTAATGTTGAATGCACAAGAAATTAAACTTAATGATTTTAAGCTTATTGCTTATGATATTGAAGCCAAAAACGTTTCAATTTTATCATATTCAACATTGGATAAAAACGGAAAATTGAATGTCTATTTAAAAAGACACAAGGATACTGCTTTTTATTCCTATCAACTTACGAATGAAGAAGTTGAAAAAGTAAATCAATTATCTTTTGGAAAATTACAAGATTTTGTAGTACGCAAAAAGCTAGATAAAAGTACGTATTATGCAGGAAATAGAAATTATATTAATTTTAAAGTAAAAAATAATAATGAAAAACTTTGTTTTATTCCTCCTTTTATGAGCTCTAGCTTCAATGATATTATAGATTTACTTAAGGAAAAAATATATAAACAAGATGATTCCGCAAGAATATCAGAATTTGAAATTAATTTTGATCAAATTAAGAATGATATTCAAAAACAAAATGAGATAGATAATTATTTACCAGAAAAATCTCTTCCTCCAATGAGAAAATAAAATTACAAACAAAAACCCACTGCAATTGTAGTGGGTTTTGTATTTTTATAGTGTTCTGTTTGTATAAGGAAACAGAACTAAAGTGCAGCAATATTTTTAATTTTAAGAGCCTGAATAAACCCCAAGCTGCCGCACGAATCCTTTCGTGTGGTGAAGTATAATAACCACTGCTATTTTTGCAGTGGTTTTTGTGTTTATAAACGTTCAAATAATTATATTCCTCCATCCAATATAATTATTTAAATTTACCAGGTAAGATTATCCAAAACTCCAAAGTAACGGATTATATTTACAGAGCAGACGGAGTGAAAGTAAGAAAGGTTTTCGGAACAGAAACAACCGATTATCTGGATGGCTTCCAGTATGTAAATTCTGTATTGAAATTCTTTCCAACGGCAGAAGGATATTTTAATGTTGAGACTGGGAAGTATGTGTATAATTATACTGACCACCTTGGAAATGTTAGATTAAGTTATGCTAAAAATGGAGCAGGAACAGAGATCATTGAAGAGAGTAATTATTATCCGTTTGGATTGAAACATGAGGGGTATAATGCTTTATTAGGAAATCCAGCATATAACTACAAGTACCAAGGACAAGAGTTACAGGAGACCGGTTTTTACTCGTTTAAGTGGCGAAATTATATGCCTGATATTGGACGTTTCTTCAACATTGACCCGCTCGCTGAAAAATATACCCATAATAGTACTTATGCGTTTTCTGAAAATCGAGTTATTGATGCGAGAGAATTAGAAGGGTTAGAAGCTGAGTTAATTAATAAATCTACACGGAATACCCCTGTATCTAATGATATATCTGGATTTAATTTGAATACTCCAGCAAAAGTTGAATTAAGAACAAATGTTACACAAGGCTCTTTTACTAATGAACAAGTTCAACAAAAACTTTCAACCGTAGAAAATAACTTTAAAAAAGAAGGACTCGATCTTACAATTATTCAAGATAGTAATGCTACTTATAACATTGATATGACTTTTCCAGGACGATCTGTAACAATAGTAAATGATAACGGTACTACTATGACGGGAACAGTTCTTGGAGACGCACCACTCGGAAATCCAATTACAGCAACTGTTAATGCAAAGAATGGAGATACAGATACAATTACGCATGAAATTGGTCATACTTTTGGTTTAGAACATATCTGGGAGCCAAATTCAGGAGTTGAAGCTACTCCTGCTAATATTAACAATAGGATGAATTCATATGAAAACCCAATTTCTTCAATGAAAGGATTAGGTGTGGAATTTAATAAAAATCAGATACAGAAGATGGAAGAAACTGTTAAAGCCAACTCATTTAGATTACCAAAAAATAAAAAATAATGAAAATAATATTTTTTTTTATAATTGTTTTACTGACCAACAATAGTTGCTCCGCACAAAATAATATTGATTTTTATTATCAAGATAAAACGAAAGCAACAGAAACAGATAGTACAGCATATAAATCTTATTTGGAAAATATTCCAAAAGAATTTCTTAAAAAAGATGACGAAGTTTTATTATCTTTTAATAATGCTGCTTTTATTGACGATGTTATTACTATAAATGGTAAAAGTTATAATTTTCAAAATTATACCTGTGGATATACACAAATTAGAGTTCTTAAAAGGGATGAAAAGATTAAAATTACATCTAAGAAAAAAGGTGAGATGAATTTTAAGCTAAAAAAAGGAATTGATTACATTATTATTAATGGAGGATTTGATAATAAATGGAGTGTTACATTTTCAGAATATTTTCCTACAATGGAATGCTTATAGAACTATAAGTACAATGGAAAGGAGCTTCAGGAAACAGGTTTCTATGATTATGGGGCGAGGATGTACATGGCGGATATTGGAAGATGGGGTGTTGCAGATGAACTAGCAGAAAAGTCGAGAAGATTTTCACCTTATACCTATGCACTAGATAATCCTATAATGTTTGTTGATCCTGATGGAAGAGAAGCTCAGGGATGTTGTGGTAATTTGTGGAATCTTGCTAAAACTTATTATTCTGGAATGTATCAAGGTGCAAAAAGTGTTGCAAGAGAAAATTATCAAGGTGTTAAACAAGTGGTAACTCATCCTATAGAATCTGCCAAATCTTTAGCTAGTAATCCAGGTGGAGCTTTAAAAGCAGGTATTTCCAAGTCTACTAATCTAATGGCATCGGTAGCCGCGCTCCCTGCAATTGCTGGATCAAGTGTGAAAAAAGGAGATGCAACAGTAGCAGGAAATATAGCAGGAAGAGCTTTGGGAACTACTGTAATAGAAGGAGGGGCTGCTTTAGCGACGGAAGGTCTTGGAAGTTTGGCAAAAACAGCTGTATCAAAAATAGCAACAAGAGGGGCAAGGGCTGCTGAGAGTGTTGAAGCATCAATATTTTCTAATGCGGCAAAAGTAGAACAAATTGCTGAATCTAGAAATATCATGAGTATGCAGTCTGGATTAAGAGATGAAAGTGTTGTTGGAGAAATCTTAAATAAAATGAATTCTCCCAAAGGGTTTAATGCCTCAGAGTATACAATTGGGGGTTATTATTCTGAAGGAACCTATTATATTTCTGAAGGAAACCATAGAATGGCTGCTGCATTAGAATATCAATCTTTAACTGGAAATTCTAAATATGTAACAGAGTTTTTGCAAACAGGTTCTTGGACAAAAAAAGCTCCCACAGCCAAAACTTATAAATTTAAAGTAAACACTGATTAATAAAATGAATGAAATATCCTTGCAAAGAGAGAAATGTTATAAAATAAATTTACCATCAGAGAGTAATTTTCATGAAATTTCTGATTATATAGATTTTAAATTATTTAATAGCTTTTCCAGTATTATTGATGCCTTTTCTTTCGATTCTGAAAAGTATAACGAATTGAAATTATCTGAGTTTGTTGAAAAATATAATATGGATAAAAATCTTATATTTTTTTTTAATTCAAAGAGAGATTCACTTATTAAACAATTGAGTACTAAACAAAAGATTTTGCTTTCTATAATAAAAAATATCAATCATGATTGTCTAATTATCTCTTTAGAGGCTTTGAGCGAAAGAACTAAAATATATTTAATTTATTTTTCATACTTCTTAACTAATTATAAAGAAGGTAAGACATTTGTTTTTTTAGACTATTCAACAACTAAGTTAATATATGAAAGAATTGAAGTTAGAATAATACGTCCAAGTTGGGTAGAAGAATCACTTTAAAATCGATAGTGTTCCACATATATTGATTTTCAGTATTAATAGACTGAGTACAAAAAATAATAAATAAAATAATTCAAAAGCAGGTAATTTAAAATAATTACCTGTTTTCTTGATTTTGCAGGAGTATCACAACAAACCATTACCAAACATAAAAGGCTTGCTTCGGATACCGAAAGATTCATTACAGAAACTTTTGAATATGATCCCCGCTCCCGCACGATTGTATCGTGTGGTACTTATATAGATTATCTTGTGTGCTGGCTATCTATAAAAAGGTATCTTTAGAAATGTAAGATAAAAATTTTTAGGAATTCAATTTTATATATTTGTCCCCAAGCTGCCGCACGAATCCTTTCGTATGGTAGTATTTACAATTAGTTATATTTACCAGTACAGAGATCACCTTGGTAATGCCAGAGTAAGTTTTGCCAAAAACAGCGAAGGCGTTCTTGAAGTTACAGATACCAACAATTATTATCCGTTTGGATTGAATCATATTGAAGGGATGCTTAGTAGTTCTAATTTTGGAAGTTATTATAGTTACAAGTACAATGGAAAGGAGCTTCAGGAAACAGGTTTCTATGATTATGGGGCGAGGATGTACATGGCGGATATTGGACGGTGGGGAGTAATCGA
>NZ_QGTV01000044.1:0-5441 GCF_003182335.1 Chryseobacterium sp. AG844
GAAGGGTTAAGGTTACTTAAAAAACTTTAAAATTTTCTTCAAAAACATTTGGTCATTAAAAAATAAAGTTTTACTTTTGCACTCGCAAATACGGAGCGACACTGACAGAGAGATTGCTTCGGAAAAAGCGGAAGATATAAAGATCATTGACATACAATATAACAACCAAGTAAGGAAAAACTAAAGCGTTAAAAACTTTGAGTGAGTCAGACAAACATACAATGGAGAGTTTGATCCTGGCTCAGGATGAACGCTAGCGGGAGGCCTAACACATGCAAGCCGAGCGGTAGAGATCTTTCGGGATCTTGAGAGCGGCGTACGGGTGCGGAACACGTGTGCAACCTGCCTTTATCTGGGGGATAGCCTTTCGAAAGGAAGATTAATACCCCATAATATACTGGATGGCATCATTCGGTATTGAAAACTCCGGTGGATAGAGATGGGCACGCGCAAGATTAGATAGTTGGTGAGGTAACGGCTCACCAAGTCTGCGATCTTTAGGGGGCCTGAGAGGGTGATCCCCCACACTGGTACTGAGACACGGACCAGACTCCTACGGGAGGCAGCAGTGAGGAATATTGGACAATGGGTGAGAGCCTGATCCAGCCATCCCGCGTGAAGGACGACGGCCCTATGGGTTGTAAACTTCTTTTGTATAGGGATAAACCTACCCTCGTGAGGGTAGCTGAAGGTACTATACGAATAAGCACCGGCTAACTCCGTGCCAGCAGCCGCGGTAATACGGAGGGTGCAAGCGTTATCCGGATTTATTGGGTTTAAAGGGTCCGTAGGCGGATCTGTAAGTCAGTGGTGAAATCTCACAGCTTAACTGTGAAACTGCCATTGATACTGCAGGTCTTGAGTGTTGTTGAAGTAGCTGGAATAAGTAGTGTAGCGGTGAAATGCATAGATATTACTTAGAACACCAATTGCGAAGGCAGGTTACTAAGCAACAACTGACGCTGATGGACGAAAGCGTGGGGAGCGAACAGGATTAGATACCCTGGTAGTCCACGCCGTAAACGATGCTAACTCGTTTTTGGAGCGCAAGCTTCAGAGACTAAGCGAAAGTGATAAGTTAGCCACCTGGGGAGTACGAACGCAAGTTTGAAACTCAAAGGAATTGACGGGGGCCCGCACAAGCGGTGGATTATGTGGTTTAATTCGATGATACGCGAGGAACCTTACCAAGGCTTAAATGGGAAATGACAGGTTTAGAAATAGACTTTTCTTCGGACATTTTTCAAGGTGCTGCATGGTTGTCGTCAGCTCGTGCCGTGAGGTGTTAGGTTAAGTCCTGCAACGAGCGCAACCCCTGTCACTAGTTGCCATCATTAAGTTGGGGACTCTAGTGAGACTGCCTACGCAAGTAGAGAGGAAGGTGGGGATGACGTCAAATCATCACGGCCCTTACGCCTTGGGCCACACACGTAATACAATGGCCGGTACAGAGGGCAGCTACACTGCGAAGTGATGCAAATCTCGAAAGCCGGTCTCAGTTCGGATTGGAGTCTGCAACTCGACTCTATGAAGCTGGAATCGCTAGTAATCGCGCATCAGCCATGGCGCGGTGAATACGTTCCCGGGCCTTGTACACACCGCCCGTCAAGCCATGGAAGTCTGGGGTACCTGAAGTCGGTGACCGTAACAGGAGCTGCCTAGGGTAAAACAGGTAACTAGGGCTAAGTCGTAACAAGGTAGCCGTACCGGAAGGTGCGGCTGGAACATCTCATTTTAGAGCGTCTTAAAGACGTTAAACAAAATCAGTATCGTAAGGTACAAAATACTTACTTAAAGCATAGCTTTAGTTTTTTGTTTGGTTGATATATAAAAATACAAAACCCACTAGAAATTAGTAAAGGGATAGAGAGACAAGAGATTAAAGAATTTGAAATTTGATGTTCGAGATTTGAAGTTAAGAATATCAAATATCAAATAATGCATCTCAAATCTAACAGAGTCTCGTAGCTCAGCTGGTTAGAGCGCTACACTGATAATGTAGAGGTCGGCAGTTCGAGCCTGCCCGAGACTACTAATTAAAGCGGATGGCGAATAGCTTTTGGCTGCTGGCATTTAGCCAATAGCAAGAAGCCATAAGCTAGAAGCACCTAGAGGGGAATTAGCTCAGCTGGCTAGAGCGCCTGCCTTGCACGCAGGAGGTCAAGGGTTCGACTCCCTTATTCTCCACAGTTTTGGAAGACTGATTTAAAAGTTACGAATGGAGCCAAAAACAACATTTGTTCATCAGTTTGAAAAGAAGACATTAAGATCATTGACATTAACGGTAAAGACATCACAAAGAGAAAACCGAGCGCATAAAGCGCTTGAGTAACCAATAGGAAAGAAATCGTTAAGGGCGTATGGCGGATGCCTAGGCTTTCAGAGGCGACGAAGGACGTGGTAAGCTGCGAAAAGCTGCGGGGATTGGCACACACGAATTGATCCGCAGATATCCGAATGGGGCAACCCGGCATATTGAAGATATGTCACCTCGCAAGAGGAGCAAACCCGGAGAACTGAAACATCTAAGTACCCGGAGGAAAAGAAATCGAAGAGATTCCGTAAGTAGTGGCGAGCGAAAGCGGATTAGCCCAAAAGCTTTTATATGTTTAATAGAATGTTCTGGAAAGAACAGCCATAGAGGGTGATAGCCCCGTATATGAAAGGCATACATAAGTGATAAATGAGTAGGGCGGGACACGTGAAATCCTGTCTGAATATGGGGGGACCATCCTCCAAGGCTAAATACTCCTGAAAGACCGATAGTGAACAAGTACTGTGAAGGAAAGGTGAAAAGCACTTCGAATAGAAGGGTGAAATAGAACCTGAAACCGTACGCCTACAAGCGGTCGGAGCAGCGTAATGCTGTGACGGCGTGCCTTTTGCATAATGAGCCTACGAGTTAATTTTACTAGCGAGGTTAAGGTATTAAGTACCGGAGCCGGAGCGAAAGCGAGTCTGAATAGGGCGTATAGTTAGTAGGATTAGACGCGAAACCTTGTGATCTACCCATGGGCAGGTTGAAGCTCTGGTAACACAGAGTGGAGGACCGAACCGGTTGACGTTGAAAAGTCTTCGGATGACCTGTGGGTAGGGGTGAAAGGCCAATCAAACTGGGAGATAGCTCGTACTCTCCGAAATGCATTTAGGTGCAGCGTCGTATATAAGTTTATTAGAGGTAGAGCTACTGATTGGATGCGGGGGTTTCATCGCCTACCAATTCCTGACAAACTCCGAATGCTAATAAATGTTCTACGGCAGTGAGGGCATGGGTGCTAAGGTCCATGTCCGAGAGGGAAAGAACCCAGACCAACAGCTAAGGTCCCCAAATATATGTTAAGTTGAAACAACGCGGTTGGACTGCATTGACAGCTAGGATGTTGGCTTGGAAGCAGCCATTCATTTAAAGAGTGCGTAACAGCTCACTAGTCGAGCGGTCCGGCATGGATAATAATCGGGCATAAACATATTACCGAAGCTATGGATTTATATTTTAGATATATCTGGTAGGAGAGCATTCTATTTGCGCTGAAGCAGTACTGTGAGGTATTGTGGAGCGGATAGAAAAGAAAATGTAGGCATAAGTAACGATAAAGCAGGCGAGAAACCTGCTCACCGAAAGACCAAGGCTTCCTCAGCCATGCTAATCAGCTGAGGGTTAGTCGGGACCTAACGCGAACCCGAAAGGGGTAGTGGATGGACAATGGGTTAATATTCCCATACTTGCTCACAATAAAAGGGGACGGTTGGATGTAGCTGCTGGAGACTGACGGAATAGTCAAGGCCTAGCCTTCGGGCGAAGCTGCTGTAGTGTAATCTGATCCAAGAAAAGCCGAAGTGAAGCAACCCGTACCAAAACCGACACAGGTGGTCGAGGAGAGAATCCTAAGGTGCTCGAGTGAGTCGTGGCTAAGGAACTAGGCAAAATAGTCTCGTAACTTCGGAAGAAGAGACGCCATCAGCAATGGTGGCCGCAGTGAAGAGGCCCAGGCGACTGTTTATCAAAAACACAGGACTCTGCTAAATCGAAAGATGCTGTATAGGGTCTGACACCTGCCCGGTGCTGGAAGGTTAAGGAAGGTGCTTAGCGTAAGCGAAGGCATTAACTGAAGCCCCAGTAAACGGCGGCCGTAACTATAACGGTCCTAAGGTAGCGAAATTCCTTGTCGGGTAAGTTCCGACCTGCACGAATGGTGTAACGATCTGGGCACTGTCTCAGCCACGAGCTCGGTGAAATTGTAGTATCGGTGAAGATGCCGATTACCCGCAATGGGACGAAAAGACCCTGTGAACCTTTACTATAACTTCGTATTGACTTTGAGTAAGTAATGTGTAGGATAGGTGGGAGGCTTTGAAGCAGGCACGCTAGTGTTTGTGGAGCCGACGTTGAAATACCACCCTTTACTTACTTGGAGCCTAACTTCTTTTAGAAGGACATTGCGTGGTGGGTAGTTTGACTGGGGTGGTCGCCTCCAAAAGAGTAACGGAGGCTTTCAAAGGTACCCTCAGCACGCTTGGTAACCGTGCGTAGAGTGTAATGGCATAAGGGTGCTTGACTGTGAGACCAACAAGTCGATCAGGTGCGAAAGCAGGACATAGTGATCCGGTGGTTCCGTATGGAAGGGCCATCGCTCATAGGATAAAAGGTACTCCGGGGATAACAGGCTAGTCTCCCCCAAGAGCTCACATCGACGGGGAGGTTCGGCACCTCGATGTCGGCTCGTCACATCCTGGGGCTGGAGAAGGTCCCAAGGGTTGGGCTGTTCGCCCATTAAAGTGGCACGCGAGCTGGGTTCAGAACGTCGTGAGACAGTTCGGTCTCTATCTATTGCGGGCGTTAGATGTTTGAGAGGGCTTGATTCTAGTACGAGAGGACCGAATTGAACAAACCTCTGGTGTATCAGTTGTACCGCCAGGTGCACCGCTGAGTAGCTACGTTTGGAAGAGATAAGCACTGAAAGCATATAAGTGCGAAACTCGCCTCAAGATGAGACATCTTTTAAGGGTCGTTGTAGATGACGACGTTGATAGGCTATAGGTGTAAAGACAGTAATGTCATAGCCAAGTAGTACTAATTACCCGTAGATTTATAGCCTATGGTTGCTATATGAAATTATAATATAATAAATGACAAGTTCTTTATGCGCAGCGAAGGTTTTGTCTTTGTGAAAGTTTTTATCGCTTAAAACAGGTATCAGATGATAGCTATCAGGAGGCAGGTAACACCTGCAACCTATTACCTACAACCTGTAACCTTATATACCTTCTTTAGGGTGGTTTTAGCGGTGGGGCTCACCTGTTCCCATTCCGAACACAGAAGTTAAGCCCACCAGCGCCGATGGTACTGCTAACGCGGGAGAGTAGGCCGCCGCCAGTTTTTATTTTATTTTTAAAAAATCCTTTATCATTGTGATAAAGGATTTTTTTGTTTTATACCCAAG
>NZ_QGTV01000045.1:0-4468 GCF_003182335.1 Chryseobacterium sp. AG844
TCGATTACTCCCCACCGTCCAATATCCGCCATGTACATCCTCGCCCCATAATCATAGAAACCTGTTTCCTGAAGCTCCTTTCCATTGTACTTGTACTTATAATAACCCTCGCAAATTGCGAGGGTTTAAAATATTATTTCTTAAACTGTATATTATTACACTTATTTTTCTCATACCAGTCTATCCAACCTTTTCGGTCTTTCTCATAAACTCCAGATGGATACAGACCAGCATAATTAAGTCTACTTTCAAAAGAAACATGGGAATACTTTGAAATAAATACAAGGGATTTATTAAATTGACTGCCTTCATTTTTATTTATTAGACTATCAATAATCTTGATATTAGAAAAATACTCCTTTTTGAAATCTAAATTTTCAATACAGTCTCCATCGACATATACATTATTACTTTTCTTTACAGAGTTGGTACAATTCACCAACAGTAATAATACTAAAATAAAAAATATATTTTTCATATTATGATAATGTTGTTTTTTTAACCGTTATTCCTCCAGTAGTATCGTTTTTCCAAATAGCCTGATTAGTTTTGGTTTTGTCTTTCTCTTGGAATACATTGATACTCATCGGACCTTCAGTTTCTATTCTTTCATTTCCATTTACTTTACCCTCTTTCTTAAAAGCTTTTGCATGAGCCTTATTAAAATCGGGATATGTGGTATTTCCGGCAGCATCTGTTTCTGTTTTTCCTATGTCGCCTTTTTTGAGTCCCATTTTAGCTTTTTCCAGCTGCTCAATATGCTCATGAGTTATAGCTCCTGCACTACTTGTACCTCCTTTTCCAACTTTATCAAATTCTAAAACATCTGCCATATCAATCTCACCTGTTTGAAAACTTCCAACCACAACTGATTTGTCATTTTCTACTAAATCTTGACTAACAATTTCTTTTGCTGTAATGACCTCATTATAGCTATCATAGAAAGCCTGTTGTTCTTTGGTTAAGGTAGCATCTTTATTAATCATATTAAGAGTAACTTTATATGTATTTGTCCCTTGTATTTGAGTATAAACAGCTTCATATTTCCCCCCAAGTGAAGAATTTACTAAGTTTTCATAAGATTGTCTTGCAGTTGCAGTTGCAAATGAAAGAATTAATTCATTTCCGTCAGGATCTATAAATGCAATAGGATTATTTCCTGCATAGATATATGGGGACATCGGTGAATATTTTTCAGCCTTGTTGTCAATTACGCCCCATCTCCCAATATCCGGCATATACATTCTCGCACCGTAATCATAAAAACCTGTCTCCTGCAATTCCTTTCCATTGTACTTGTAACTATAATAACCTCCAAAATTAGAAGAACTAAGCATCCCTTCAATATGATTCAATCCAAACGGATAATAATTGTTGGTATCTGTAACTTCAAGAACCCCTTCGCTGTTTTTGGCAAAACTTACCCTGGCATTCCCAAGGTGATCTCTGTACTGGTAAATATAACTAATTGTAAATACTACCACACGAAAGGATTCGTGCGGCAGCTTGGGCAGCGGTGATAAGTAGAGTTATCCGGGATTAAAAAGTTTCACAGTTTCATTAGAACGTTTTTGATTTATAGTATCCAATATATAGATATTGTTTTCACCAATATCTCCATTGTTCAATTGAAACATTTCCCAAAAATTCCCTCTAAGAAAAATATCTTTATTACTGATTCCCTTAGGAAAATAAAATTCGCAATTAAATACGTTTTTATCCTTCTTACAATTACATTCCAAATGTTTTTTTTCTTCCTCTTCATAAAAATATCTATAATTTAATTTTCCTTGTGAACGAATAGCTTTTAGCTGATAAGGTGTATAAAATTTATATTTTATTAAATTTGCTGTTTTTGTAAAGCTATAAAATTTACTTCTTAGCGTATCTATTTTTCCACCCTGATATAAAATAAATTGATTAACAAATTCTTTATTATCAATCATTCGATATTCAAGTCTGGCTAATAGCATTTTAGTTTTATAATCTTTTGCTTCCCACCAACCAGTTCTTTTATTATTTTCCTTTATATATCCTATTATTTCATATGAATTAAATTTTCCTTTTATTATATATAACGAATCATTTATTTTATGCTTTTCAACATTCTTTAAGTTTCCCAAATCAGTTGCAATTGAAAAATGTTCCGTTGAATTTAAATCCCTAGAACTTTTCTGTCTTTGCTTTTCACATGAAAAAAACAAAAATAAAAAAACGTAAAATACAATTTGTTTATCCATTATTAATTTTAATATTTAGATCGTTTTGTTGAATCCGCTGTTTTATAAATTCTATTCCAAGCACTATTCCAGGTTTCTCCTTTCTTTATAGGTGTTTGATATAAAGTATCTTTAATTCCATCTTTGTCAAAAGTATAATCTTTATAATATACCGTGTCGACTTTACTTTTTCCTGTTATTGCAGAAACTGTCAAATCTATTAATGACATTATATCTACCATAAAATTTACCTTATCTGAACCATCAGTTCCCCTGCTTAAACTATTAACCATTCCACCCATAAAACCATCCAAGCTTACAATTTTATCAATATCCCCTCTAAAAAAAGGATTAGTATAGTTTAAAGGACCAGCACCTCCCAAATTTGTATAAAAGTTACCTCCTTCATTTCCTAAATGAGAAAGATATCTGGTAAGATCAAAAGCACCTTGACCTTTTATATACATTCCTCCAGGTGTTGTTGTCGCTCCATATGAAGTGTTACCGTTTGCATCAGTATAAGTTCCATCTGCATTTAAGGTATACTTCACATCACCTGTAGTTTGATCTGTAACTTCGCCTGTTTCTGCAACACCATACACATTTGCATACCCTGCATCCATTGCTTCTTGCGTTGTATTAATATTTGCATTATAGGTCAATTTATGTTGTCCATCTATAACCTGATGTATCCAACCTAAACCTTCTCTACCGTCAGGATCTATAAAATTAATAGGGTTACTAAAGGCATAATTATAGGGGCTATGCCTTGTCATCTTCTCCGCGAGCGGATCCACAACGCCCCATCTTCCCAAGTCAGCCATATACATCCTCGCTCCATAATCGTACATTCCAGTCTCCTGTAATTCTTTACCGTTATACTTGTAACTATAATACCCTCCAAAATTAGAACTACTAAGCATCCCTTCAATATGATTCAATCCAAATGGATAATAATTGTTGGTATCTGTAACTTCAAGAACCCCCTTCGCTGCTTTTGGCAAAACTTACCCTGGCATTACCTAGGTGATCTCTGTACTGGTAAATATAACTAATTGTAAATACTACCACACGAAAGGATTCGTGTGGCAGCTTAGGTTTATAACTTATTATAATTGGTTTATAAAATTCCAAGATTTGCGCTGTCATTTTATTTGTAAAACAAAATGTAAATATTATGTATAAGAATATTTTTAATTTATTTCTTTTTTTCATTTTTTCCTGTTTTTATTTTGCTGTTCTCTAACCCCGCTCCCGCACGAATCCTTTCGTATGGTCGAAAAACTAGAGACAAATATATAAAATTGAATTCCTAAAAATTTTTATCTTACATTTCTAACAATAACTTTTTATAGATAGCCAGCGCACAAGATAATCTATATAGGTACCACACGATACAATCGTGCGGGAGCGGGGAACGATAGACAGCATGTCTTCGCTCTTCTGGATGCGTTTCTCAAACAAACTAAACTGCAATCTATTATGTAAAACACCCCCCACCGCAATGCGGTGGGGGTTTTGTTATAATTGTATAGAGTATTAATGTGTAAGCGTCGAGCAATCAGCAGAAGGATTAGAAAATGTAATATTTTCATATGTATCAGAGAATTTTAATTTTCTATTCATTAAAATTGACTTCATACACCCCGAAATCGGAACTGGTGATAAAAAAGTTATTTCATTTTTTTTGTTTAAAACAATATGCCAATTTTCAAAATCATCATTAATCATTGTTTTCTTTTGATTGAAATTTTCATATTTGGTTTTTTTAAACATTTTCTCTATGCTTTTACACTCATTATCAGGCAGTATAAGTTTATAACCTTCAAATATATAAACATTCTTATATTGAATACCTTCCATAAATTCAGGTTTGAAAAAAGCTACATCAATTGAATATTCACCTTTCTCTTTTGTTTGGTCGTGAAAACTCACTGCTAATATTTCATTCCTATTATCAACTTTTCGTTTTTTAGAAATATATTCTATATATCCTTTGATAATATTATGTAAATCTTGTTTTTTAATAGCACTTTTATTAAATGTAAAAAAGAAAACAAGAGTAATTAAAAGTATTTTTTTCATAGATTTAGATTGATTTATTTTTTCTTTCCTGTATATACTGCTTCATTGTAATTATATTTTACATACCCACCATTTGCACCGTTATTTTTTAGCCATGTATTATAAACATACTTAGATATTGCATTATTGCTTTTTGAACGTCCCTTATCACCACCATCTTTATA
>NZ_QGTV01000046.1:0-1434 GCF_003182335.1 Chryseobacterium sp. AG844
CCGTTGTATCTGTAGCTGTAAAAACTTCTAAAACCTGAAGTACTGAACGGTCCGGAGATATGGTTCAGCCCGAAGGGATAGTAATTGTTGGTATCAATAATTTCAGGAGCGTCTGTGCTATCCTTGGATAAAAGAATAGTATTAAAACCACTGCAAAAGCAATGGTTTTAATTTATTATCTGAAAACGAACGAGATGCTCGCACTATTGGGGACTTTGCTCAGTGTTTTTTTATTCTATAATTTTCTGATAACAATTTTCTCCATAATGACCAAAGCAGAGAAAAATGTTTTTATCTTTTTTTTTGAAAGAAGTTATATAAGTTGTATTAGTGTCTTCTACATCCTCTGGAAAAGCAATTAAATCTTTGTCTAAATTTAGATAAAATTTTGAAAGTGTTATAGATTGATTATCTATTTTATATTTTGAATCGTAATCCAATAACTTTTTCCCTTCCCTATTATAAATAACCCTATTGTACACTCCATCTCTGTGAATTGTCAGGGTATCATATGTATTTTTATATGATACTGGCGAATATTTTCCATACATATCTTCACTACTAATATTTTGACATGAAAATAGAAGTGGTAATAAAATTAAACTTATACATTTTTTCATATTTATTAAATTTAAGTTGTTCGATTTAAAATCTAGGTCTTTTTAATATAGATGGTGGTGTTACAGCTTGTTTAAAAACGTTCTTTAAGGTTGGGTTAATTACTTTTTTTTGAACTTCGGAATTGCTTTCAGTCCACATATAAGTCTGATATGTATTTCCAAAGCTATTTACTTTTCCTTCGGTTCTTTCAAAATTATTTACTGGTAATCTATAAAATAATGACTCCTGAGATTTTGAATCTAACATTAAAAAAAGTGTTTCGTCTCCTAATTTGTACCAAGATACAGTAGATCTTCCCCACATCTGCTCATACCCATCAAAATTTGCTCTTATAGGATTAGCCTGAAGATATGTCATCTCTACAAACCCTTTTGGATCTTGTGAGTTTAATGATGCTTGTCTTGCTAAAGAAGAATATGGAGACGATGCCTTATCTAGAGAAGCAAAAGGTCCATCATTAGAATCATTAAAATCACTAAATAGACTGCGGGCAGGTCCACTTCCTCCAAAATATTCAATTGTTATCGTTCCCCATCCTATATCTTTTCCTCTATGAGTATAACCTCTAATAATAGATTCTCCACCTGTAATAATATTTGAAGCTCCAGTTTGTCGACTAACTACTTTTGTATCTCCATTTCTTTGATGGTAAAAATCTATTTTATTTCCACCTAAGTTACTAATCATCTTGCCATCCTTATCATACTCATTATCCAATCCCGTAAAAATATTACCTCCCGAAGATTCGGTACTTGTAGACATTGTTGCTACATACGCTTTAAAAGCAAACTGTGCATCAGCACCTGTAGCAGT
>NZ_QGTV01000047.1:0-1365 GCF_003182335.1 Chryseobacterium sp. AG844
GACACTCTCCCACAAAGTGTGTAAGTTAAAAAGTCAAGGCTTGGATTTTATAATCTGAGCCTTTTTTCAAAAATAAGCATAAATTGGTTGAGAACAATGCCCCAATTTTGAATTGGCATGGTCCATTTTTTAGTAGCCTCTTTTAAAGCGAGATACACTGATTTCATTACAGCATCATCCGTAGGAAAAGACATTTTGTTTTTGGTGTATTTACGGATTTTTCCGTTGAGATTTTCAATTAAATTAGTGGTATAAATGATCTTTCGGATTTCGAGAGGAAATTCAAAGAATACGGTCAACTCATCCCAATTATTCCGCCAGGATGCGATAGCATAAGAATATTTGCTTTCCCATTTTTCTGCAAAATCATTGAGAGCTGCTTCAGCTGCTTGTTTTGTTGGAGCTGTGTAAATATGTTTCATATCGGCAGAAAATTCTTTTCTGTCCTTCCAAACTACATATTTGCAGGCATTTCTGATTTGATGAACCACACAAATCTGGGTTTGAGATTCAGGAAAAACAGAACGGATAGTCTGGGTAAATCCATTTAAATTATCGGTAGCCGTGATGAGAATATCCTCTACACCACGAGCTTTTAAATCTGTAAGAACACCCATCCAGAATGCTGAGCTTTCATTTTTTCCAAGCCACATTCCCAATACTTCTTTTCTCCCGTCACGGTTTAATCCAACAGCCAGATAAACAGTTTTATTAATGACTTTGGAGTTTTCCCTTACCTTGAAAACAATCCCATCCATCCAAACAATGAGATACAAATCTTCAAGCGGGCGGTTTTGCCAACTTACCACTTCACTTGCAATGGCATTGGTTATTCGTGATATGGTGGAAGTAGAAACCTCAAAATCATACATCTCGCGGATCTGTTCTTCAATGTCTGATACGCTCATTCCTTTGGCATAGAAGGAAATGATAATATTCTCCAAACCATCGATAATGTTGTGCCTTTTGGGAACTAATGCGGGCTCAAAATTTCCTTCACGATCTCTGGGAACTTTAATTTCAGACTCTCCAAACGACGACTTTATTTTCTTGCTTCCGTGACCGTTTCGGTAATTTCCAGTGGTAGATTTCTGATGCTTTTCATTATCCAGATGAGAGTCAAGTTCTGCATCAAGCATATGCTCTACAGCTCGTTTGTGCATTTCTTTGAAGAATGAGGTTAAATCTTCTCCATTCTTGAAGGACTTGTAAAAATCCTTGTTGTTTAATAAATCTTCTTTGTCGATCATAACTATGTAATGGTTAAAAATAATAAAAAGTTATTTCCGTAAAATTTTTTGAGCTATGAGGGCTCAAAATTTTCCAGAATAACTTTTTAACTTACACAGTTAGTGAGACACTACC
>NZ_QGTV01000048.1:0-1275 GCF_003182335.1 Chryseobacterium sp. AG844
ACCTTGAGTTAGCTTGCGTAGGGTGAACGTCTTTGATTTTTACCCTACTTTCTTCAAAATCTATCTGGTAAAAAGTTTTATTTTTAAATAAAATATACATCAGTTCCAAGAGTTTTCTTTGTACAGCAACCAATCCCTTCATTTTAATTCCTGTTTTTTCTGTAATTCTTTGAAACAAATCCTGATGGTTTTTATTCATTTTGACGGCTGTCATGGCAGGAAAATGTAATGTTTTTCGAATATTTTTATTTCCTTTCTTACTAATTCTTGGCTTACCTTTTATTGATGTTCCGGACTGTTTCTCGCGGATATCTAATCCTGCATAACTTACCAGTTGTTTTTTATTTCTGATTAGCTCAAAACCATTGGTTTCAGCTAAAACAGCAATTGCCGTTGATTTTCCAATACCCGGAATACTGCTCAACAGATTAACTCCCCTGGTAGCCTCAGGACTTTTCTTTACCTGTGCAAGCATATCCTCATTAATTTCTTTCTCCTGTTTTTTCAATAGCGAAATACGCTCGGTCAGCCGTTTTATGGTTCTTGAATTCGGAAGAGCTTGAGTCTTTTCAGCATGCAGCTTATTCATACACCTTACCCTTTCCTGAATAACCTGGTTTTTCTCGCGGCTTAGCTGCTGAAGTTCTTTATACACAAGGTTTGCGGGTTGCCATAATTCTAGTTTTCTGCTTAAACCAAACTGTGTAATAGCTATGGAACAGCTTTTATCGGTAATGGTTTTGATATCCAGAGTCCTGATGAAATTACTGATCTTATTAGGTAGCACAATGACTGTTTTTTCTTCCTTTGCATAAAGAAAATGAGCAAATCTTTCATGATACACCCCCGTAGCCTCCATGACAAAAATAACCTCTATATTAAGTGTCTTTTTGCTGTACACCCATTTAAGAAGTGATTCAAAGCCTTTTTCGCTGTTGCTAAAAACTTTATAATCTTTGATTTCTGTACTTAGATCTTCCATTAATTTGCCAAAACTTGCCACCAGTTCATCTTTGGCTACATCTATTCCTACAACCTGTTTTAATGCACTCATATTTTTATCTTTAAATAAAAGCAAGTCTTCCTTCGTTTTGTCTCCTGATTATTATCCAAGATATCTTTTTCGATCCTTTAAATTCTGTTCAAACTCTAAAAGGAATAAAGAAGTGAGGACATTTCTAAAGCACAATATACTTCCTGAGTTATTTAGCCAAAACTGTTCTCTCACCCCTTTTGCTTTGTATGTAAATTTATTCTTTTGCAAACATAGGAGCC
>NZ_QGTV01000049.1:0-1230 GCF_003182335.1 Chryseobacterium sp. AG844
CTGTCCAAGAATACAGTGAGGCATTCAAACGACAAGTTGTCTCTGAATATGAACGGGGATTATATACAAAATCCCAATTGCAAACTCGATACAATATTCGGGGTAATTCATGCATTTCTAGTTGGTTAATAAAATATGGTAACTTTACTTATGAAAAACAATTAAGTAAAGGCAGACCTATGAAAGATCCACAGAAACAAAAGATTAAAGAGCTTGAAGCTGCTTTATCCAAAAAGGAAGAAGAGCTCAAAGTGTTTAAGAAATTTATAGAAATCGCAGAGCGTGAGTTGAAGATTGAAATTGTAAAAAAGTCTGGTTCCAATCAATCCAGGAAATAAGGCCGTATACAAATCTTTCACTGGAAGATATCTGCCGATTGTTTGGATACAGTAAACAAGCTTATTATAAAAGGAAGAAACAGCCTGATTCTATCAATAATCAAAAAAGGATTATAGAACTGGTATTATCAATTCGTAAAAAGATGCCTAAAATAGGGACTCGAAAACTTTATGTATTACTTAAAAATGATTTTTCAAAAGAGGATCTTCATATAGGAAGAGATCGGCTGTTTCAACTTTTAAGATCGAATTATCTTTTAATTCCCAGAAGACACAGTTATTTTAAAACAACCAATTCCAGACATTGGATGAAGAAATACCCGAATATTATTAAAGAAAAGGAGTTGAAATGTTCAGAAAAAGTTTGGGTTGCAGATATTACCTATCTGAAGACTAAAGAGAAAAATTATTATCTTCATTTGATTACCGATGCCTATTCAAAGAAAATTGTAGGATATGAACTAAGTGATAATTTACAGACTGCCTCCACATTGAAAGCATTAAAACAAGCCCTAAAGAACAGGGTGTATAAACATTCTTTAATTCATCATTCAGACAGAGGATTGCAGTATTGTAGTAAAGAATATACTGAAACGTTAAGGAAAAATGATATTCTTATCAGTATGACCGAGAACTCGGATCCTTATGAGAATGCTGTAGCAGAGAGGGTAAACGGCATTCTGAAATATGAGTTTGGATTGATTGATACTTTTGAAAACTTTAAGAATCTCTCACAGCAGCTTGACCAATCAATTTATTATTATAATAATTTAAGACCTCATTTTTCCCTAAATTATAACATCCCCAGCCAAGTACATATGAAAAATAACGTGAAATTAAAAACATACAAAAAACAAAATCAGAATAGGAAAATTCCTACTCTGATTTAAGT
>NZ_QGTV01000050.1:0-1132 GCF_003182335.1 Chryseobacterium sp. AG844
TCCAAAAGTAAGGATTTTTTGTTCCTCTGCAAGAGTTTCCAATAATTTCTCTTTTGCCATAGGTTTACTATCTAAAAACGTCTGCATCGGTGTTTTACCGTAACAATGTTTTCCTGTATGTGTTCTTTCATTGTTGTAATAGGACAGCCAACTGTTTAGGTCTAATTGCAGTTCTTCAATGCTTCTGTAAATTTTCTTTCTGAAAGCTATGGCATAAAACTCGTCCTGTATCGTCCTGTGAAAACGTTCGCAAATGCCATTGGTCTGAGGACTTTTAGCCTTGGTCTTTGTGTGATCAATATCTTCAATGGCTAAATAAAGCTGGTATTCATGCTGTTCTCTTATTCCACAGTATTCCGTTCCTCTGTCTGTTAAAATTCTGAGTAAACGAAGTTCCTGCTGCTCAAAGAAAGGGACTACCTGATCATTAAGCATGTCAGCAGCAATAAGAGCATTTTTACGGTCATATAGCTTTGCAAATACTACTTTGGAATACGTATCAATAAAAGTTTGTTGATAAATATGTCCAACTCCTTTGATATTACCTACGTAATAAGTGTCTTGAGCTCCTAAATATCCAGGATGATGAGTTTCAATTTCTCCATGAGCTTTTTTCTCTTCCTTAGCCCTTTCTAGTGCTGAAAGTTGAGATTCAGTAAGGACTACACCATCTTGAGCGGATTTGGCTTCTAGGGCTTTTAATCTTAGTTTAAACGTATGTAGGTCGTGTCTTAACCAAATACTTCTGACTCCACCTGGTGATACAATGAAACCTTTCTTTTTAAGTTCATTACTTACTCTAAGCTGCCCCAAAGCAGGGTTTTCAATAGCTATATCAACAACAGCCTTTTCAATGACTTCATCTACACGATTCTTTAATACTGGCTTTCTTCTGGAGATTTCCTGTAATGCTAATTCACCTCCTTGCTCATACAGTTCTTTGAATCGATAAAAACTGTCTCGGGAATAGCCCATTACTTTACAAGCTTTCGATACATTTCCTAAATGTTGTGCTAATTCAAGTACGCCTAACTTGTTTTTGATGATTTTTTGTTGTGTTGTCATAATACTTAATCTGTTTTAAAGTTATTTAATTTGATTATAACTGTCAGATTAAGTATTGACTAATTCA
>NZ_QGTV01000051.1:0-1043 GCF_003182335.1 Chryseobacterium sp. AG844
CCTGTAAGACGTACCGGAACAGGATACATATAATTGCTGTTATAATCTGTGATCCATTGGTTCGCTACCGTGTTATTGATATTGAATGCGTTAAAAACCTGAACTCCTAATGTAAGTTCTTCGAAATTACCCCAGAAACCGGATCTCTTATTTTTTTCTTTTGGATCAATAAATACCTTTGTCAACCCTAAGTCTACCCTTTTATAGGAAGGAAGGGTCTGCTGATAATTATAAGCTGAGCCAAAATCCGGCTGTCCGTTACTGTTGAATAGTACAGGAGCTCCTGTAGGTAATCCCATAGCGTACACCAAAGTAAGGTTCACACGCATAGACGGGAAGCTTGGCATATAATCCTGATAGAACATAGCAAACCTCAATCTCTGATCTGTAGGTCTTGGAATATCTCCTCTTCCATCAATATTTTCATACACTCTGGCATAACTTGCAGACAACCATGAATCTACACCCGGAACAAATTCTCCGAATAGTCTGGTATCGATACCATAAGCATATCCTTTTGAATTATTCTGCCCGGAATAACGAATCCTTACATTATCCATATAATAAGGAATCAGGTTATCCATTTTCTTGTAATAAAGTTCCGTTGTCAGTTTGAATGGTCTGTCATACATCTGGAACTCATAATCATTGGCAAGAATGACCTGGATAGAACGTTGTGACTTTATATTGGAGTTAAAATTACCGTCAAGATCTTTGATCTCTTTATAGAAAGGAGCCTGATAGTAGATTCCCCCTGAAATTTTGAACAACATATCGCTGTCCCAATCCGGTTTGATCGCAAACTGGGCTCTTGGTGAGAATATCGTTTCTTTATTGAAACTCCAGTTGGCAACACGTACTCCGGCATTCACAAACACTTTACTGGCACCCCAGTAGAACTTCTGTGAATACTGTGCATATGCTGAAAGTCTTGTAGGCTCAATATTATTTTGCCCGGCAATATAATAAGCAAGCTTAAGATCTCCTGTGGTTCCTGTTCTTGGATCAATAACTTCCGGTCTTGGAAGGCTGTATCCGGCAGA